>CACXFD010000153.1 GCA_902766845.1 uncultured Lachnospiraceae bacterium
GAAGATCCTCGAATACCGCACATACAGCAAACTGAAGAGCACCTATGCGGACGGCCTGCAGGCCTTCATCGGCCCGGACGGGCGCATCCACGGGAAGTTCCACCAGATGGTCACGGCCACGTGGCGGCTGTCCTCGTCGGATCCGAACCTGCAGAACATCCCGTTCCGCTTCTCTCTGGGACGGGAATTGCGCAAGGTGTTCCGCGCGCAGGAAGGCTGCGTATTCCTGGACGCGGATTATTCCCAGATCGAGCTGCGCGTGCTCGCGCACATGTCGGGCGATGAGAGCCTGATCGCGGCCTACAACTCCGCGCAGGATATCCACGCGCTGACCGCCTCGCAGGTGTTCCATGTGCCGCTTGAAGACGTGACGCCGGCGCTGCGCCGGAACGCCAAGGCCGTGAACTTCGGCATCGTCTACGGCATCAGCGCCTTTGGCCTGTCGGAAGACCTGTCGATCAGCCGGCAGGAAGCTGCGGACTATATCCGCCAGTATTTCGAGACTTATCCGAGCATCAAGTCCTTCCTGGACGGCCTCGTGAAACAGGGAAAAGACCACGGGTACGTGACCACGATGTACGGCCGGCGCCGTCCCATCCCCGAGCTGTCCTCGAGCAATTTCATGCAGCGTTCGTTCGGGGAGCGCGCGGCCATGAACAGCCCGATCCAGGGCACAGCCGCGGATATCATGAAGATCGCGATGCTGCGGGTGGACCGCGCGCTGCGCGAGGCGGGCCTGTCCACGAGGATCGTCCTGCAGGTGCACGATGAACTGATTCTCGAGGCGCCGGCCGCGGAAGCGGACGAAGCCGCGAAGATCCTCGGACGTGAGATGAAAGCCGCGGCGCAACTGCGCGTTTCGCTTGAAGCCGACGTCTCGCGCGGCAGCAACTGGTATGAGACGAAGTGACCGCCGGCCGTGCTGAGCGCGGCCGCACGCGAAGCCGCAGTGGGCCCGTAAGAGAAGCCGCCGCGGCCGCACACGAAACCGCTGCGGACCGAAGACAGATGACGGTAGGATACAGATGGTGAGTTTGATGAAGGAACAGGAGAAGATGCCGTCCCGCATCGTCCTCGGGGTGACCGGGGGCGTAGGAGCCGGCAAGAGCACGGTGCTGGAGATCCTGGAGCAGGCCCACGGGGCATTACTGATTCGCGCGGACGATATCGGCCACGAGGTCATCGAACCCGGCGCGGTCTGCTACGAGCAGGTCGTGAACCGGTTCGGACGCGGGATCCTGCGCGCGGACGGGACCATCGACCGCCAGCGACTCTACGGGGCCGCGTATGTGGCGAAAGACGGCTTTGACTGTCTGAACGCGATCATCCACCCGGCCGTGCGCCGCGAGGTCGTGCGGCGCATCGAAGAGAGCAACGCCGCGCTGCTGGCCGTCGAAGCGGCCCTGTTCTACGAGGCGCGGTTCGAGGAGCTCGTGGACGAGGTCTGGTACGTGGACGTGCCGGTGGAAGAGCGGATCCGCCGTCTGGCGGAGAGCCGCGGTTATGACCGGTCCCGCAGCGAATCGATGATGGCCCGCCAGCTGCCGCGCCATGTCTTTCTGGAGCGCGCCGACGTCGTGATCGATAACGGACAGAGCCTTGCGTATACCAAGGAGCAGATCGCGCGGCAGATCGCGCGGCTGCGCGCGGAGCGGACCGGAGAGAAGACGGAGCTTTCGGCAGCCGGGGATCCTTCCAGTGCGGCGGCCCCGTCCGAGAGGCCTTCCGCATCGGCTCCGGAGGACGCGTCATGAGGCTCGCTTGTCTGGCCAGCGGGTCCAGCGGAAACAGCATCTACATCGGTGACGGGGATACGCACCTGCTGATCGACGCGGGGATCTCGTGCAAGCGGATCTGTCAGGGACTGGCCGGCATCGGAGTGGCGCCGCAGGACCTGTCCGCCGTGCTGATCACGCATGAACACAGCGATCATATATCGGGCCTGCCGGTCTTCGCGAAAAAGACCGTGGCGCCGCTGTGCAGCGCGCCGGAGACACTCGGCTGGCTGCGTGAGCACGGCCTGCGCGAGCTGGCACCGGAGCGCTTCCGGGCCGTCCGCGAGGATGAGCCGTTTGCGGTCGGGGACCTGACCGTCACGCCGATCCGCATCTCGCACGACGCGGTCCATCCGCTGGCGTACCGGATCGACGGGCCCTCCTCGAGCGCCGCTGTCATGACCGATCTCGGCTATTACGATCCGTATATCGTGCAGCATCTGCAGCAGCTCGACGCGATCCTGATCGAATCGAACCATGACATCCATATGCTGCAGGCCGGCCCGTATCCGTATCCGCTGAAGCGGCGGATCATGGGAGAAAAGGGCCATCTGTCGAACGAGTCCGCGGGGCAGCTGCTGTCGGAGATCTGCTGCGACCGGCTCAAATACATCGTTCTCGGGCATATCAGCCAGGAGAACAACCTGCCGGAGCTCGCGTATGAAGCGGTCCGGCTGGAGATCGATCTGAGCGAGAACGCGTACCGCGCCGCGGATTACGCGATCAGCGTCGCGCGGCGGGATGTGCCGTCGCCGGTCATCGAATTCTGAACGCGGGAGTGCGCCCGGCGGCCGGAGACGGAAACAGCCGGGCGGCCGGAGGCGGAAACGGCCCGGCGGCCGGAAGCGGAACGATCCCGAAAACATGAAACGGAGCCCCTGTCCGGCTGCCCTGCGCGGAAGGCCGGAAACGGAGCGCGGAAAGGAAACGCATATGCAGAAGAGAGTCATCATCACGGTCCTCGGAAAAGACACGGTCGGCATCATCGCGCGGATCTGCACGTTCCTGGCGGAGGCGCACATCAACATCCTGGACATCTCCCAGACCATCGTGCAGGAGTTCTTCGACATGATCATGATCGTGGATCTGCAGAAGAGCACGCTGCCGTTCGCGGACGTGGCGGACGCGCTGGACAGCATCGGGGAGGATTTGGGCGTCCAGGTCAAGTGCCAGGACGAAGAGATCTTCGACAAGATGCACCGCATCTGAGGCGGAGGTGGAGCCGATGATCAGTAAACGCGAGATCATGGAGACCAACCGCATGATCGAGGAGGAGAACCTCGACGTGCGGACGATCACGCTGGGCATCAGCCTGCTGGACTGCATCAGTCCGGACCTGGAGGTGCTCAAGCGGAACATCTATGAAAAGATCACGACCGTCGCGAAGGACCTTGTCGCGACCGGCGAGGAGATCGAAAAGAAATACCGGATCCCGATCGTGAACAAGCGCATCTCGGTCACGCCGATCGCGCTCGTGGGCGGGGCGGCCTGCCACACGCCGGAAGATTTCGTGCAGCTCGCGCAGGTCCTGGACCGGGCCGCCGCGCAGACCGGGGTGAATTTCATCGGCGGCTATTCCGCGCTGGTCAGCAAGAACATGACGGCCGCGGACGAGCTGCTGATCCGCTCCATCCCGCTGGCCCTGGCCGGCACCGAACGCGTCTGCAGCTCCGTGAACGTGGGCTCCACGAAAGTGGGCCTGAACATGGACGCGGTGCGCCTGATGGGGCAGATCATCCGGGAGACCGCGCTGGCCACGCAGGATCACGATTCGCTGGGCTGCGCCAAGCTCGTGGTGTTCTGCAACGCGCCGGATGACAATCCGTTCATGGCCGGCGCCTTTCACGGCGTCACCGAGGGCGATGCGGTCATCAATGTGGGCGTTTCGGGACCGGGCGTCGTGAAAGTGGCGCTGCAGGAGGCCCGCGGAAAGGATTTCGAGACGCTCTGCGAGACCATCAAGCGCACGGCCTTCAAGATCACGCGCGTGGGCCAGCTCGTGGGCAAGGAAGCCGCGGAGAAGCTGGGCGTACCGTTCGGCATCCTGGATCTGTCGCTGGCGCCGACGCCCGCGGTGGGCGATTCGGTGGCGGAGATCCTCGAGGAGATCGGCCTTGAGAGCGTGGGGGCCCCGGGCACCACGGCCGCTCTGGCCCTGCTGAACGACCAGGTGAAGAAGGGCGGCATCATGGCCGGCTCCTACATCGGCGGCCTGTCCGGCGCGTTCATCCCGGTCAGCGAAGATAAAGGCATGATCGACGCGGCCGCGCGCGGCGCACTGACGCTCGAAAAACTCGAAGCCATGACCTGCGTCTGCTCGGTAGGTTTGGACATGATCGCGGTCCCGGGGGACACCTCCGCGGCCACTCTGTCCGGCATCCTGGCCGATGAAGCGGCCATCGGTATGATCAACCAGAAGACCACGGCCGTGCGCCTGATCCCGGTGATCGGCAAGGGCGTGGGAGAGAGCGCGGTATTCGGCGGCCTGCTGGGCTATGCCCCGATCATGCCGGTCAACACGTTCAGCTGCGAAGCCTTCATCTCCCGTACCGGCCGCATCCCCGCCCCGGTGCACAGTTTCAAGAACTGACGCGAAAACAAAGTGAGCCAGCGTCAAAACATAAAGGCAGTCCCGGAAAGCTTGCTTTCCAGAGACTGCCTTTTGGTTTGACGAGCCGGCGAGCGCGTACGCGCTCGCCGGCCCTGCGAAGCAGGGCTGGCGAAGTCGAGGGACCGGCCCTGCGAAGCAGAAAGGCCGGCCCATGATGGGCAGGCCTTCGTTTGTAAGGTTTATGCATCCGAGCGTGTACGCACAGCGACGGTGCGCAGTTCCGGCGCAGACGCGCTGGAAGAAAGATGCTTTTTGGATATACACAATCAAACACTTTGAAACAGTTTGCATAATAGAAGTGGATACGATCGATGATTTGTGGTAATTATGTACTGCAAATTTAAAAACACTATTGACATATATCGTCTGTTTTACTATGATTAATGTGTCAGCAAGGAGGGGGAGTATCAAACGTGGACAAAAAACACTGTAATATAACAGTGACAGTGCGTGTTGCACGAGAAATAATATTCGCCTTTTGTTTTCTGCTTCTAGTACCGTTTCTTCTATCTGCCTGTTCGCATCATAAAGCGCTGATCCGGTCAGACTTGTCTACAGAAAGGTATGAATCTTATCAGAATAATGCTGTCAATGGGTCACGCATTTCCGAAATAGATTCTGGCTATTATATGGTCCACATGGTGGATGATGTCGGTTGCTTTTTGTGGTACTTGGAAAAAGAAGGCTCAAATCAATGGATTCCGGTCTGCAGCCGTCCGGATTGCCTGCATGACAGCTCGGGCTGCAATGCTTATATAGATGAATCATTTGTCATAGGGCTGTATCGGAATAAGGTTTATTATATCCAAGAATCAGATATGAACACATATATCTGTCAAATGGGAATGGATGGAAATGAGCATAAGGTGCTGTTTGAATTGTTTTCAAAAGAAGAGGCAGAGAGCTCGTTAGGAGTTTCCTATCAGGGATATTTTCATAAAGACGCTTTTTATGCCGCTGTTGAAGTTGATGTTGGAGGCTCGCGCAGCCGAGAACTTCGTAAAGTATCCCTGATTGACGGGAGAGTTCAACGAATTGCCTCACTTCCCAACAATATTGGAAATTCGTTTCAGCTTTATTCTGTAGGAGATGATCGGATTCTGATTTACAATTCAGGAAGAGAAGTTAGGCCAACCTGGTATCTATATAATGTTGCTACAGATGAGTTTGTTGAACTGGAATTTGAGTGTCCCGGTGTTACATCGTTCTATAGCGATGATGCTTTCTGCTGCGTCACCGTGCGAGGAGGTGGGTTATATCAGGTCGGAAAACTCTCTGAAAAACCGCGTCTTTTGGTTGACTGGAGTCAAAACGATCCTGCTGAAATGATCTGGACAGACGGAAAATATCTTTATTCCGGTATCCTTTCTTATTTGGATCATGATGTCAAGCAACCCGGGGGATTCCTTTCTATATATGATATGGGAGGGACACTGATTCAGACAGTGCAATTGCCTGAAAAAATGATCTATCTATCTGGTACGATAGGTGATCGACTGTTTTTCTGCGTTCAGGATCAGGAAACAGACGGCCTCTTTGAAGGACCATCTTATTATCTTAGGAAAGATCAGATTGGCAAGGAGAACTGTGGTCTTGTTTCGATTGACTTTCCAAAGTAAAGTGAAGTTATAAAAACAATAACGAGAGGAGAAAAGAATGAAGAAGCGACTTGTAGTGATCGTTATTGCAGCAATAATTATACTAACGGCATTGAGCACGAGGACAGTTGAGGCAAAATCAAGTGCGACGAATTTTTATGTTGGATCGGAATCAGGTACTGTTACGGCGATAATTAACTCAAATTATAGTACAAAAACAACGTCGACATATTCCCTTACGTCGGCAAAGGTTTGTTCGAGAAATCGGTCATATTATTATGACACCACTGGGCAACTTATGAATCTGACAGATAAAAAATCCCAAACGGGTGGATACGTTGCAGTCAATCTGACAGTAGAAAGCTATCTGGTAAAGGTTAAGGCTTTGGGTGGCCCTGGCACTACAGAGCTTGTTTCTGTTACCTGCACAAATTAACGCAGAGAGCTCCGTACCGGTTCAAACGGCACGGAGTTTTTTTGCTTATAGGAGTGTGAAAACTGCTATAAGCAATAAAACGGAAAAGAATTCGATGGAAACACTTTGATGACATAATTAGCGCGCTTTTTGAAGTGTGCAGCTTCGAAAACAGAAGAAAAACAGAATGAAGAAGCATATAATAATCGCATTGGGGCTATTTGCAATAATTATTTTGATTGCACTGTCACTGTATTCCGATCCACCGCCCAAAGTACGCCTGTTACAACTGAAAGACTATGATGCGAGCTCAAACGATCTGGTCTCTGAGGGGAAACTCCGGGAGATCGAGACAGGGTATCTGATGCTTCATAAAACCGGCGATGGAGAATCGTTCATATACTATCTTGATCAAACGGAGGACAGATGGATTCCGATGTGCGCCGAGCCTACCTGCCCTCACGACGATTGGGAGTATTGTTACGCACATGTGTCTTCGGCAGATGATTTTTATCTGTATCATCGTCATATACGGTACGCAGAAATTGATTCAAAACTGGTGTCCACAGTGGATGCAAAGCAGCATCGGAAGGAATATTACGTGAATCAGTGGGCGGACAGAGCACTGCATATAGATTTTTCAGATATACAGAACAGTAATGAAAACGGAGGTGAGGATAATATCTTTTTCGAGTATTCGTCCCCGACGAAACCGAATAGGGTGCCGGATCATTTTTCCCATAACCAAAACCTCTATGTATGCATAACAGCAGAAGACGAGACAGGGTGGCATTACGAGATATGCCGTGCAGACCGTGTGAGGTATGAAACCGAAACGATCGGCACGCTTCCCGGGACAGAAAAAGGCCGCTTGATCGGGTTCGCAGATGAACAGACGGTTTTCTTTATCTGGAATTGTACCGACAGGAACTACTTGTTTCGTTATGATGAGACGATGGGAAGCTTTGAACAGCTTTCGTCGGATTTCCCCAGTGTGAATGCGGTAGCTTTAACAGAAGAAGGGTGTTATTTGACGACCACAGGGCATAAACTGCTTTGGATGGATACGCGGACTGGCCGCGTGCGGGATGAAGGCATACGGCTTTGCGCGGAAAAGCAGGATATGTGGACGGACGGGCACTACCTTTTTGTCGGCGCTCTGTCAAAAGAGACTGCTGAGGGGAAAGAACCGGGCGGGAAACTGGATATTTATGACATGAAAGGAAAACTGATACAGAGAATCGAACTCCCTCCGAAAGATACCTACCTGATGAATACTGCGGGAAGCCGTTTATTCTTTACAACCGAATCGGATACATTTCATGGTCTGGAGTACGGACCCACCTACTATCTGGACAAACAGAAAATTGGGACAGAACAGGCCATTCTGATTCCTATTGCGATTGAGTAGCACGTTCAATCGATCATTACCAGCGGCCTTCGCAGCCATTCCTGCAGCGGCCGTCCGGTCTTTTGCTCCTGCATGGACCGGTACAGCTCGGAGACGGCCAGATCCTTCTGAAGCATCGTCCGGGCCGTGCCGGAGAGCGCCTGCGGATCGTTCAGGGCGTCCGCCGGACTCATCACCAGCGGAACGCGGCAGGTCTCCCAGATCGTTGAAAGAAGAGGGGCCGCGGATCTCCGAAAGCCCAGGATCCGTACATACGGCGGCATCTGCGCTTTGATGGCCTGAACGTCCGAAGCGCGCATATCGAGCAGCAGGTGCATCAATACCCGCCGCACCCGGGCTTCGGTCAGGTCCCGGGTCTTGATCTCCTTTACGAGCCGGTCCGTCGATACCGCATGGGTCAGGCTCTTTTTGATCCGTGCCTCGATGGCCGGCGATACGTCATAGAAAGCGGTCAGATCCGCGTTGCGCAGCAGGATCAGGCGGGAGAGGAGCGCCGGGAACAGGTCATCCGCCGTGACAGATCCGCGCTCTTCCAGAGCGTTTTGAAAGACTGTCCGGACTTCTTCCGGGAGCAGGGGCAGGACGTCTTCCCCGGCCCGGACGCGGCTCCGGATCTCAGAGGCGCTGGCGATCTGTCCGGGAACGACGGCTCCCTCCGACCGCATGTCATGACCTGCGCCGGTGCGCGGGATCAGCAGGGGCCTGATAGGAGAAGACAGACGCAAAAGAGCCCGGAGGTATTCGATACCCAGACTGCGGTTCGGTGCGTCCGCTTCCTGCGTCAGCAGCTGCGGGGCAACCGTGTGCAGCGCCTGCTGCCGGGCGGCCGGGAACGGCAGTCCCTGCCGCAGCCCGTCCCGCAGCGCCGCCTGAAAAGCTTCCGGTTCTTCCTCCAGGAGGGCCGCGGTCCGTTCCATCTGTTCCAGCAAGGCGTCCGGCGTCTGTCCCTCCGGCACTTCCGCACCAAACGACAGCACGTCCACACAGCCGAGAGCCTGCAGCAGGGCAACCCCGCCCAGAGCAAAATCCTCCGCGCCGGCGCAGCACAGCGGATAAGGCAGCTGCACCACCACGTCGGCCCCGCCGCGCAGGGCCATCTCCGTGCGGACAGACTGGTCCAGAAACGCCGGTTCTCCGCGCTGCACCATATCACCACTCAGGACGGCGACGCATCGGTCCGCGCCCGACAGGGCCCGTGTCTGCGCCAGATGCCAGGCATGGCCGTTATGGAACGGATTGTACTCCGCGATGATCCCTGCGACTTTCACGGTCTCAGTCCTCCAGACCTTCCAGAATGATCGTGAACGGGCCGTCGTTGATCAGACTGACTTTCATGTCCGCGCCGAAGACGCCAGTCTCCACGACCGGCACGGCCTCGCGGCAGCGCGCGATGATATATTGATACAGTTCATTGGCGCGTACGGGGTCTCCGGCGTCGGTAAAACCGGGCCGGTTCCCCTTTCGGCAGTCCGCGTACAGCGTGAACTGGGAGACCAGCAGGAGCTGGCCGTCCACATCTGCCAGGGAGAGGTTGGTCTTGCCGTTCCCGTCTTCGAAGATCCGAAGACCGAGCAGCTTTTTAATGTATTTATCCGCAACGGCCTCGGTATCCCGGGCGCCGACGCCGATCAGGACCAGATAGCCGCGGCCGATGCTGCCGACCGTCTGCCCGTCTACCCGGACCGATGCTTCCAAGACCCGCTGGATCACAAACTTCATGGCGACCACCTCCGGTAAGAATATAGCACGGATAGAGGCCGGGGACAATGGATTATTTTGACAGAAGTTCGCCGGAAGGTATGGAAAGAATCGCAGAATCGATTATAATATGAATATACGAAAGCCGCTTGCCATCCGATCCCTGTCAAATACATCAGGCGGCGCCGGGAGATGAGCCATGAAGCTGGAGATGATCGGCCTGACAAAAGCATACGGTCAGAAGAGAGCTCTGGAAGACTTTTCTTATGTCTTTGAGCCGGGCATCTACGGCATCCTGGGGGCCAACGGCGCCGGCAAGAGCACGCTGATGAACCTGATCACGGACAATACGCCCCGCACGGACGGCCGGATCCTCTATGACGGGGAGGACATCCTGTCCCTCGGCAAACGCTTTCGCAGCGTGCTGGGATATATGCCCCAGCAGCAGGGCATGTACGAGCAGTTTTCGGCCCGCGCGTTCCTGTACTATGTGGCGGAGCTCAAAGAGATCCCCAAGGCTCAGGCCCGCGTCCAGGTGGAGCGGCTGCTGCGGCTCGTGAATGTAAAGCATGACGCCCACCGTCGGCTGGGCGGCTTTTCCGGGGGCATGCGCCAGCGCGTCCTGCTGGCCCAGGCCCTGCTCGGAGACCCGCAGGTGCTCCTTTTGGATGAACCTACCGCGGGCCTTGACCCCAGGGAACGGATCCGTCTGCGGGGCCACATCAAAGAACTGTCGGAGGATAAGATCGTCCTGCTGACCACGCATATCGTCAGCGATGTGGAGAGCATCGCGGACGACGTGCTGCTGATGCAGAGCGGGCATCTGGTCCGGCACGGCAGCCCCGCGGAGCTCATGCAGGCCTGCGGCGGAAAGAATCTGGAAGACGTCTACATGGCCTTTCTGGGCGGAGAGCAGGTGGACGGATGGCGGAGCTGAGACGCGTGTTTTCCCGCCGCCTCCTGCTGATCCTGCTGGCGCTCCTGGTCTGCAACCTGGTGCTGTTCTACCGGCAGGAACGAAGCGGCCGCCTCTATGACCGGGCGGCTTATGCCGCGGCGTATGAAGAAGCCCTCGCGCAGGCGGGGCAGGGAAGCCCGGAGCAGCTGCTGGCCCGGAATGAGGAGCAGCGGGCGCAGCTGCGGATCTGGCGCGAAGCCTGGATGCTGCTGGAGCTGCAGGAGCGCAGCCGGGATTACTTCCGGATGATGCTGGAGAATTACCGGGAACTGGCGGCCCAGGAGGATGAGTATGCCCTGGCCATCCTTCCGTACCTGGAAGGCGAGCCGATCCCGCTCTCACAGCAGCAGACGCTGCTGCAGACGGACGTGCGGGAGCAGATCAGCAGCCAGCTGTCCTATTTCATCGATTATCCCCTCTATCTGGAACGGATCCGGGAGCAGGCGGACCAGATGAGCCGCGTGAGCCTATTCAGCGATCCGCGTTCGTTTGCGTATAAAAACATCCAGAAGACGGTCCGGGACTTTTCCCGCATGGAGGGAGCTTCGCTGACGCTGGGCAAGGACCGGGCGGTGGAGCGGCTCTTTGACGACCGTGTGGTGGATTACTCCATCCTCTTGTTTGAACTGCTGATCTGCGCGTCTTTCCTGACGGAGCGGCGGCGGGGCCTCTGGAGCCTCGTGCACGCGGCCCCGGCGGGCCGGGCAAAGCTGGCGCTGGTGCGCGTCGGCATCCTTCTGGCGGGCGCCGCGGTGGGGACCGCGGTACTGCTGGGCGGGAAAACCCTGCTTTCCGGCTGGCTCTACGGCGGCTACGGGGACACGTCCCGTCTGATCCAGTCCATCGAAGCCTTCCGGGGCGTGACGCGGCCCACGTCGGTCCGGGCCTTTTTCCTGTCGTATTTCGTGATGAAGATCCTGGGCACGTTCCTGGTGGGACTGTGCCTCTGGTTGGTACTGTCCGCGGTACAGAACACCGGCCTGGCTTTTGGCGCCGCGGCCCTGTTCCTGGCGGCTGAATACGCAATGTTCACTCTGATCCGGGACAGCTGGGCCCTGGTCCCGCTGCGCTACGCCAACGTGTTTGCGTTCGTGGAGTTCGGACCCATCTACCGGCGGTATCTGAACATCTCCGTGCTGGGGTGGGTCACGGACGCCCGGATGCTGACCGTGGGCCTTTTGCCGGTGCTCCTGCTGCTGACCGGCGCCCTGTGCGTGCTCGTGCAGGTGCGCAAGTACCCGGAAGGGGCCCGCAGCCGGCTGGAACTGATTCTGGACCGTGCCCGCCGGCAGGTGAGCCTGCGGCTGGACGGACGGCTCCACGCGTTTGGATTTGAACTGTATAAGATCCTGTGGCTGCAGAAGGGGATCGTGATTCTGGCTCTCGGGATCTGGCTGACGTTTCAGATGACCGCCCCCCACATGGATACCACCCGGGCCCAGCGCCTGGAGGCATCTTATGCAGCGCAGCTGTCGGAAGAGAGCGCCGAGGATGCCCTGACCCGGATCGGGACACGGCGGGAGACGACGGAGGAGCAGCTGGCGCAGATGGCCGGCGCCGGCGGCGGAACGGGAAGCGGAGCCGAGGCGTCCGCGGCCTCGCAGGCGCTGCTGGATGAGCTGGAGGCGCTGAATCTGCTGGAGCAGCGCATCGGACGATGCGCGCAGCTGGGTGAGGAGACCGGCGTACCGGGACAGCTTTTGAACGATCTGCCTTATCGGACCCTGGTAGCGGACGAGGCCGCCGGAGAGCGGGAGGAGACGGCGCTGAAAGCCCTCCTGGTGCTGGTGCTTTTGCTGGCCGGAGCCGGGGCGCTCGAGAACGCCCAGGGCATGCATGCCCTGCAGACGTCCGTGCGGCAGGGGCATTCGGGCCTCGCACGGCGGCAGATCCTGGCCGGCGTGCTGCTGGCCGCGGCCGTCTTTGTCCTGTTCTACGGCCGGGAGCTTTTCCTGGTCACCCGCACCTATGGCGCCCTGACACATCTTTCCGCGCCGGCGGCCAGCGTGGAAGAACTATCGCTCCTTCCGGGCGGGCTGTCCCGAATGCCGCTGGGAGGCTTCCTGGCGGCCTTTTACGGTCTGCGGCTCGTCAGCCTGACGGCGCTGGCGCTGTGCGTTCTGTGCCTGTCCGGCTTGCTCCGGCGCACGGACCAGGCCGTGGTGATCCAGATCGCCGTGTGGCTGCTGCCCCCGGCGCTGGTGCTGATGGGCCTGAGGGCCCTGGTCCCGCTGACTTTCCTTTCGCCGCTGGAGGCGGCCGGGCTGTGGATGCACGGACGGCTGTGGGCATACCTGATACCGGCCATGCTGGGGGCCGCCGCGGCTGCGGTGACAGTGCGGCGACGGCCAAAATGACGCCGGGACGGCGCTCGGACGCCGCAGGCTTTCGGAAAAAGGCGGGAGACCGGGACGGCCTGCGGACGCTTTTTTCGTGAAACGCGGAAAACCGCGGATTTTCGTCTTGTAATTTGCTTTTGGATACAGTAAAATATATCGGTGCGCTGATGTGCTTTGGCCGGAAAACCGCGGCAAGGCATGCGCACCACTACTGTTTTCACATGAAAGGAGACACTGTCCCATGGGCTTCATTGACACCATCAAAGCCAGAGCCAAAGCAAACAAAAAGACCATCGTCCTGCCGGAGAGCATGGACCGCCGCACCTTCGAGGCTGCGCAGACCATCCTGAAAGAGGAGATCGCGGACCTGATCATCATCGGCACGCCCGAAGAGATCACGAAGAACAGCGAAGGCCTGGACATCACCGGAGCCACGCTGATCGATCCGTTCACTTCCGAAAAGACCCAGGGCTACATCGACGCGTTCGTGGAACTGCGCAAGAGCAAAGGCATGACCCCCGAAGAGGCCCGCAAGACCCTTCTGGGCGACTATATGTACTATGCCTGCATGATGGTGAAAATGGGCGACGCGGACGGCGTCGTGTCCGGCGCCTGCCACTCCACGTCGAATACGCTGCGTCCTTCGCTGCAGATCATCAAGACCAAGCCCGGCGTGAAGCTCGTGTCCGCTTTCTTCCTGATGGTGGTCCCGAACTGCGAATACGGTGCGAACGGCACCTTCATCTTTGCGGACTCCGGTCTGGAGCAGAATCCGGATCCCGAAAAGCTGGCAGCTATCGCGGGCTGCTCCGCGTAGAGCTTTGAACTGCTGGTCCAGGAGAAGCCGTATGTGGCCATGCTGTCTCACTCCACCAAAGGAAGCGCCAAGCACGCGGATGTGGACAAGGTCCTGGAGGCCACCCGCCTGGCCAAGGAGCAGTTCCCGCAGTACGCCATCGACGGCGAGCTGCAGGCGGACGCGGCCATGGTGCCTTCCGTTGCGGCATCCAAGGCGCCCGGCAGCGAAGTGGCCGGCAAGGCAAACGTTCTGATCTTCCCGGATCTGGATGCCGGCAACATCGGCTACAAGCTCGTGCAGCGTCTGGCGAAGGCAGAGGCTTACGGCCCTGTGACCCAGGGCATCGCGAAGCCGGTCAATGACCTGTCCCGCGGCTGCATCGCGGATGATATCGTAGGCGTCGTGGCCATTACGGCCGTGCAGGCACAGGCTCAGGGCTGAGCATCTTGAAAGCGACCGGATCGGAACGGTCCGGTCGCTTGCTTGACAAAGACATTGGCTTCTGTTACAATCTTTATAAAGATTTCAACTCTCACTTATGATACCGGATACGCATTGTCGTTCTTGTGTTGTACCTGCAGAGGCAGTGCATAAGCCTGCCTCTGCTTTTTTATCACAAAAAGAGAGGAGAAGAGAAACATGAAAAAGAGACTTGCCTTGGGAATTGCTCTGTCACTGATGCTGACACTGGTTTTCAGCCTTCATGTCATGGCGGCCAGCACGACCTTTTACATCGGGAGCGATACAGGGACGGTAACGGCAAACTTTAATTCTTCCGCGACGAATAAAACAGAAGCGGGACTGACGTATTCGAACGCCGGACCTACGATAAAAATCGTTAACGATTCGGCTTTCAGGATCTCCGGCTCAGAAGCTACTCGGACGATGAGCCGTTCTGCCTCCGGAACATCAACTGTCAGCCGATCGATCGCTCTGAGCGGGTACTATGCATATTCCTGCACGGCTACCGGCTATGTGAACGGAACACAAAGGGCGACTGCTTCGGTTTCGAGATAAGAGCTTGCACAGAGAGGAGTTCTGCAGAATTTGCAGAACTCCTTCTCCAAAGCCTCCCTGGAAAGAACTCGGGGTTTTGAGGAAGAAACGATGAAGGTTCGTATTCTTATACGTAAAGCAACTGCAGTATTGCTTTCAACGATGATCCTCCTGTGCTTTGCGTCCTGCCAAACACGGCCGTCGATCGAAGGAATGCCGACGATTGACGCAATGATCGCGGAAGGGGAAGCGTTTGCCCTGGATTATCTGAGCGAACAAGGTTTCCGATATGAAGATTATGTTTCGAAAGCCGGGTGGGGGTCTCCTTCTGAAACAAGGCAGGACGGGAGCTGTGTCTGGAAACAAAAGGGACTGGACGGAAAGATCTCGTTATCGTTTGATTCATCCGGGACGTTGGAAAGAGTTGCGATTGACCGCCCCACAGTTTACACACTGGAAGAACTCGGGATTCAGGCGGAGAGTTATGTGTTTCATTATAGCTCGGATTATTTTGTACTGGAAATGAAAGCAACGGGAAAAACAGTGGACCGCGTTTGGTGTCAGGATTCTTTTTTTGGCGAATTTTTAATCCCTTATGTGGAGTATTCCGACGATACTGTTCGTGTTCTGCGTTATGTCGGATATCGTTATTGGCATATTCCGTATCCGGATGTCATTGTTGCGATTTACCTGCCGTCGTTGCAGCCATATGA
>CACXFD010000154.1 GCA_902766845.1 uncultured Lachnospiraceae bacterium
TCTCGTATCCCGGCTATGACAACAACGAACTGTCCGGGACCGTCAACGCCCAGTATTACGCGAGCCTGCTGCAGGATCAGAGCACCCCGCTTTACAACCGCGCGACGCAGGTCCGCACGGCCCCCGGCTCGATCTTCAAGATCGTGACCACTACGGCCGGTCTCGAGGAAGGCGTGCTGTACGGGCCGGAAGAGATCATCCACGACGATGAGATCTTCACGAAACAGGGCTACGATCTGCGCTGCTGGATCTATCCGAACGGGACGCACGGCGACATCAATGTAATGGAAGCCATCCGGGATTCCTGCAACTATTATTTCTCGGAAGTCGCGTTCCGCCTCGGCGGCGGAGAGAACAATTACAGCGAGCAGCGCGGACTCGACGCGCTGGCCAAATACGCGAAGATGTACGGGCTCGGAGAGAAGAGCGGCGTCGAGATCGTCGAGATCGAACCGCATATCTCGGATAATTCCGCGGTCCCGTCCGCGATCGGACAGGGCACCAACGCGTTCGCGAACGTCCAGCTCTCGCGCTACGTGACCACGATTGCGAGCCGCGGCACGCTGTATCAGTATTCGCTCGTCGACAAGATCGCGGACAGTGCCGGAAACGTCCTGAAGGAGCTGGATCCGGTCGTCGAGAGCCGGATGGACATCTCGCAGTCCACCTGGGACGCGATCTACACCGGCATGCGCATGGTGATCACGAGCGGCGCCACGGCGCGCCGACTGTTCCAGGGCTGCGATATCGAGGTGGCCGGCAAGACCGGTACCGCGCAGCAGGATCTGAAGCGCCCCAACCACGCGACCTTCATCGGCTTTGCCCCGTATACGGACCCGCAGGTCGCGGTCGCGGTGCAGATCCCGTTCGGATATACCTCGACGAACTCAGCCAAACTGGGCCGCGAGGTCATCGAGTACTATTTCGGCGAGATCACGCTCGAAGAGATCATGCAGCGGGGCGCGTCGAAAGCTTCGTCGATCGTGATCCAGGATTGACGGAAAGTTATTAATTTTCTGTAAACCGCAAAAAATATTGTCATTTTTCGTAGATTTTTTCGTGTGATCCATGGTAAAATGACGAAAAGCACGGGAGAGAGCAGATGGCTCAGATCACAGCTTTGATCTCCGCCGCCGGAGGCGTCGGAAAATCCATACTGACAGCCAATATCGGCGCTGCGCTGGCAAGGCTCGGATTCCGCGTGCTCCTGGTAGATGCGGACACGGGCCTGCGGTCGCTGGACCTGGTCACCGGCCTGTCGGAAAAGGTCTTTTTCCACGCCGGAGACGTGCTGCGCGGCCGCTGTGAGAAGATGGACGCCATCTGCGCGTCCGAACAGGTGCCGGGGCTCTTTCTGCTTCCGGCCAGCCTGAAGCGTCCGGAAGAGGAGACCGTGGATATCCGGGAGCTCGGCCGGCTGTATGCGCAGGATTTCGATTACATCCTGGCCGATGTGCCGTCCGGCATCTCGCGCCGCACGCTGGATATCTGCCGGGGCGCGGACCGTCTGCTGATGCTGACCGCGGCGGACCGGCTGTCGGTGCGCGGAGCGGACCGGATGCGGTCTGTCCTTCAGGAGGAAGGACTGCCGGAGCCGGGCCTGCTGATCACCCGCTTCCGCAAGACGTCGGTCAAAAAGTACGCGCTGATGTCGGTGCGGGACGTGCGGGACATCCTGCCGCTGCCGCTGCTCGGCATCGTGCCGGAAAAGAAGAGCATCCATGCTTCGGCGGATCACGGAAAGCTGTTTGCCGGCGGTCCTACGGAGCCCGGCCTCGTCGTGATGAACATCGCGCGCAGGCTCCTGGGGGAGGAGGTGGCCTATGCTGTCTAAACTGTTCCCCTGGAAGGAATACAAGCTGTCCCGGCTGGACTTTCTGCTGATCGCTTATGTCGTCATCCTGTCCCTGATCGGCGCCATCGTGCTGCACAGCGCGACGATCCATTCCGGTGATGAGACATATCACAAGCAGCTGATGGGAATCGCGATCGGCTTCGTCAGCATGTGCGTGCTGACGGTCATGGATTACCATGTCTGGGTCCGGCTGCGGTACCTGTTTTATCTGGCCGCCATCGGGATCCTGACCGTGACAAGGCTGTTCGGTACGGATTCCGGGACCGGCGCCAAGCGTTGGCTCGTCCTGCCGGCCATCGGCCAGATCCAGCCGTCGGAATTCGTCAAGATCGCGCTGATCCTGTTTTTCGCGTCCTATTTCTACGCGCACCGGGACCGGATCAACGCGCCGGCCACGGTTCTCGGAAGCGGGGCCCTGATCCTGGCTCCCCTGCTGATGATCTTTTTGCAGCCGAACCTTTCGACGACGATCGTAACGACGGTCATCTTCGTCGGGATCGTCTTTGTGGCGGGCGTGGGCTGGAAATGGTTCGCGGGCGTCGCCGCGTCGATGATCCCGGTCGCGGGCGGCCTGCTGCTGTACGTGAAGCTGACCGGCGACAGCATCCTGCGCGGATACATGCTGAACCGGCTGCGGGCCTTTTTCCACTTCGGGTCTTCGGACACCACCGAACTGCAGCGGCAGCAGCTCAACTCCGTCATGGCCATCGGTTCGGGCGGTCTCGGAGGAAAAGGGCTGTTCAACGCGACCTTCGAATCGGTCAAGAACGGAAACTTCCTGATGGAAGAAGACTGTGACTTCATCTTTGCCGTGGTCGGAGAGGAACTGGGCTTCATCGGAAGCTGCGTCCTGATCGGGCTGCTGATCCTGATCACACTGCGGCTTTTATCTTTGGCCCGCCACGCGCGGGATCTGGCCGGCCGGCTGATCTGCGCGGGCATGGCGGTCCTGATCGGGTTCCAGTCGTTCGTCAATATCGGCGTGGCGACGCACCTGCTGCCCAATACAGGCGTCCCGCTGCCGTTCGTCTCCGCGGGCCTCAGTTCCATGCTGAGCCTGTACATGGGCATCGGACTCGTCCTGAATGTCGGTCTGCAGCGGCAGCCGAAGGAGTCATAAAGGAGGGCGTATGAATATCGGGTTCATCGCACATGACGGAAAGAAAAAACTGATGCAGAACTTCTGCGTCGCCTACCGGGGGATCCTGAGCAAGCATACGCTCTATGCCACGGGCACCACGGGCCGGCTGATCGAAGAGGTGACCAATCTTTCTGTCCACAAGTTCCTGGCCGGCCATCTGGGCGGGGAACAGCAGATGGGGGCGCAGATCGAGAACAATCAGATCGATCTCGTGATCTTCCTGCGCGATCCGCTGGCCGCCAAGAGCACGGAACCCAACCTGACCAAGGTCGTCCGCCTCTGCGATATCCACAATATCCCGATTGCGACGAACCTGGCGACCGCGGAGCTTTTGATCCGGTCTCTGGACCGCGGTGACATGGAATGGCGCGAGACGTTTCGCCAGTAAGCCCGCGCCGCCCGCACATCCGGTCTTTCTGCCTTCTGCTGATCCTCCTGCTGAGCCTGGCGGGCTGCGGAAGCGGGCCGGTTCCCGAACCGGTCACGTATGAGGTCCGCACGGACCGGCTCACGCCGGACGCGGCGGAACAGCCGGAAGGATTTGCGGCGCATCTGGCCGTGGAAGAGGAGGGCGTCACGTTTGCCCGGCTTCCGGCCGGCGCGCAGGCGGCCGTCCTGTACGGTGTGGATGACGGCGCGGTCCTTCATGCGGAGAATTCCACCGAGCGCCTGTATCCGGCCAGCGTGACCAAGCTGTTCACGGTCTATGTGGCGCTGAAGCACGGGACGCTCACGGATGTGGTCACCGTACCGGAGGAAGCCCGGATCCCGATCCCGGATTCCTCGATGTGCGGCGTCTTTCCGGGCGACCGGATGACGCTGCAGGATCTGATCTACGGCGCGCTGTTTCCGTCCGGAAACGACGCATGCGTCGCGATCGCGGTCCACATTGCCGGATCCGTCGAAGCGTTCGCGGACCTGATGAACCGGGAGATGCATGCGCTCGGATGCACCGGATCGCATTTTGTCACGCCCAACGGCCTGCATGATCCGGATCATTATACGACCGCATATGACATCTATCTGGTCCTGGACGCTCTTGCAAAAGACGAGACGTTCCTGTCGTTTTTTGACAGCCCCACCCATACGGCGCGATATGTGACCGCGGACGGGGAGAGCGCCTCCCTGACCTGGACCAATACCTGCCGGTATTTGAATGGTCAGCGTGCGCTTCCGGACGGCGTCACCGTGGAAGCGGCCAAGACCGGCACCACGACGCCGGCCGGATACTGTCTGGCGACGCTGGTCTCCGCAAAAGACGGAAAAAAATATGTGACCGTGATCCTGAAGGCCGGCAGCCGGAACGGCCTGTACGATGATACAGACGCGCTGCTCCGGCGGATCCCGTAAGTGCCTTTTCCGGGCTGTAAAAGCCGCTCCGGGCCGGAAAAGGCATTGATTTTATAGTCCCGGGATGGTAGAATAGTATCAGCGTACGGGGCGTCCGTACCGGCATCATCTCACTCAGAGGAGGAACATCATTATGGTTCAGATCATCGCAGGCAGAAAAGGAAAAGGCAAGACTAAATATCTGCTCGGCAATGCTAACGAGGCGATCCGCTCCACGGATGGCACCATCGTCTATCTGGATAAATCCACTCAGCATATCCATGAACTCGACAACAAGATCCGGCTCATCAACACCACCGATTATCCGATCGCTTCCACCGAAGCGTTTATTGGCTTTGTCTGCGGTCTGGCCGCGTCGGATTATGACCTGCAGGAGATCTATGTCGACAGCTTCCTGAAACTGGCCCATGTGACGCCGGAGACCTGCGCTCCCGCCGTGGAACAGCTGAATGTGATCTCGGAGCAGAATCACGTGAAGCTGGTCCTCAGCGTTTCCGAAGATGAAGAGAATCTGCCGGAAGAACTGAAAGATAAGATCGTGATTTCTCTGTAAGGGAGAGCAGCGGTCGTGGCTAGAAAGAAAGAGCAAAAGATCATACGTTACCGAAAGCCGATCAACATCAACATCGGTATGGTGATCTTTGCCTTTCTTTTTCTTTATCTGATCATCATCGGCGTGCTGTATCTGACGCGCGACCACGTGCAGATGTACCGGGTCACGGAAGGCTCGCTTTCCGGGAGCACCCGGTACACCGGCCTGATCGTCCGGTCCGAGGAAGTGACCAGCGCGGAGAACAGCGGCTACGTCAATTTCTACCTGCGGGAAGGCTCCAAGGCCGGCGTGGGAACGCTCGTATACTCGCTGGATGAAAATGGCACCGCAACGGAAAAGCTCTCGCAGCTGGCCCGCGAATCCGGCAATCTGACCGAGGACCGGCTGTCCTCGCTGCGCACGCGGCTCAGCCAGTATTCCTCGTCCTATGACCCGATGCGCTTTTCGGACCTGTATGACGTATCGTATGACCTGCGGTCCAGCCTGATGGAATATGTCAACCAGACGGCGCTCGAGGAGCTCATGCGTTCGCTGGACGGCTTGGGATCCTATTTCAGCCTCAAGTACGCGCAGCAGAGCGGGCTCGTGGTCTACTCTACGGACGGGTATGAAGACTGGCAGGAAACGGACGTCAAAAAAGCGGACTTTGACCGGTCCGGCTATCAGCGCACGGCCGTGAGAGGCGGTCAGCTGATCGAAGGCGGAAA
>CACXFD010000155.1 GCA_902766845.1 uncultured Lachnospiraceae bacterium
CGCGGCCGGCATGAAGGGCGCCATCGCGAAGGCGGAGCAGCTCGCGTCCGAGATCCCGGGCAGCTTCATTCCCGGCCAGTTCGTCAATCCGGCCAATCCGGCCATCCATTACCGGACGACGGGACCCGAGATCTGGGCCGATACGGACGGCCGCGTGGACCTGTTCGTGGCCGGCGTGGGCACCGGCGGCACCGTGACCGGCACCGGGCGCTACCTGAAGGAGCAGGATCCGTCCGTGCGCGTGGTGGCCGTGGAGCCGGAAGGATCGCCGGTGCTGTCGCAGGGTCACGCGGGGCCGCATAAGATCCAGGGCATCGGCGCCGGCTTCGTGCCGGACGTGCTCGATACGAAAGTTTATGACGAGGTCTTCCCGGTCCAAAACGAGGACGCGTTTGCGGCCGCACGCCTGCTGGCGCGCCGGGAAGGCATCTCGGTCGGCATCTCGTCCGGCGCGGCCCTGCACGCGGCCATCGAGCTGGCCAAGCGTCCCGAGAACGCGGGCAAGGTCATCGTGGCGCTGCTCCCGGACAGCGGAGACCGCTACTACTCCACGCCGCTGTTCACCGAAGCGTAACGGCGGGGCGTCCGGACCGTATCCCGAAAAACCGAACAGAACAAAAAAGATCCCGCAGGCCGGTACGGTCTGCGGGATCTCTGTTATTCATGGAATTGTCTGCGCCTGCCGGCGTTCGTTTGCGGCAGCGCCTGCCTGCGTTCGTTTGCGGCAGCGCCTGCCGGCATTCATTTGCGGGCCGTGCTTACAGGCGTTCCTGCTTGCCGGCGGCGCTCCTGCTTACTTGCGGCGCTCCTGCAGGAAGGAAGGAACGCTGATGCCGTTGTCACGGGCGACCGGCTTGCGGGGCTGCGTCAGCGTAGGAGCTGCGCCGAGATCGAAATCCGGCTTCGCTTCGCTGTTCGCGGTCACGGTCTTGCTGGTGTTCAGGCCCTTGTTCAGGAACTCGCTGATATCCGTCTTCAGGCCCGTGGAGCGATGCTGAAGGCTCTGGTCCAGACCGGTCGCGATGATCGTGATGCAGACCTCGTCCTGGTTGGTCTCCTCATAGCGGGCACCGAAGATGATGTTGGAGTTCTCGCCGACCAGCTCCTGCACGTAATTGGCTGCCTCATAGACTTCCATCAGTGTAATATCACCGGAGATGTTCAGAATAACATCCGACGCGCCTTCGATCGTGGTCTCGAGCAGCGGGCTGGCCACGGCCTGCTTGACAGCGTCCATGGACTTCTCATCGCCCTTGCTGCGGCCGATACCGATATGAGCGATTCCCTTATTCGTCATAACGGTCTGCACGTCCGCGAAGTCCAGATTGATCAGGGCGGGCAGGTTGATCAGATCCGTGATTCCCTGCACGGCCTGCTGCAGGACCTCATCCGCCTTCTTCAGGGCTTCCGGCATGGTGGTCCGGCGGTCCACGATCTCCAGGAGCTTATCATTCGGGATCACGATCAGGGTATCCACGACTTCCTTCAGGCGTTCGATACCGGCGTTCGCGTTCGTCATGCGGGTGCGGGCCTCAAAACGGAACGGCTTCGTGACGACGCCGACGGTCAGGATGCCCATATCCTTGGAGATCTTCGCGATCACGGGAGCCGCGCCGGTCCCGGTGCCGCCGCCCATGCCGCAGGTCACGAACACCATGTCCGCGCCCTTGAGCGCCTGGGTGATCTCTTCCGAGCTCTCCTCCGCCGCCTTCTGTCCGATCTCCGGACGGGCGCCGGCGCCCAGACCCTTGGTCAGTTTCTCACCGATCTGCAGGGTGGTCGGGGCCTTGCAGAAGCCCAGAGCCTGCTTATCTGAATTGACGCCGATAAATTCGACACCGCTGATGTTTTCCTCAATCATGCGGTTGACCGCGTTGTTGCCGGCGCCACCCACACCGACGACGATGATTCTCGCTGCGCTCTCAGCTTCATCTACCTTGATCTCTACCATGACTCTCTCCTTTTATTATTCCGCCGCTGCGGCTGTAGTCCTTACACGCTTCCCGATTTGCTCAAAATATCGGAAATTCACGCTTTTTTAGTTTATCTCTTACCCAAAAAATAGTCAACCGGTGCAAACCAGTTTTTACAAAACTATTTCATAACAAATAGTTATGCCCGAGTGCATGCAGGTTATACCTTTGCTCTCAGGCACAAACGCAAAAAATTATGTAAATATACTGCTGTATCGAATTGTGGTTTTTTGAGCCGTTTCCGACCCAGTGTGATTGCATCAAAAACAAGTGTACCTTATGTAAACCATGTCGGTTATGTCCGCCTAACGTGCTTCACTCGGCCCCCGGATCGGCCGCCCCGTCCGGCTCTTCGGCCCCGCCGGCGCCGGCTTCCGGACCGTCCGCCGGCTCGCCGTCGTTCTTCGGTCCTTCCGTGTCCGCTTCGCTCTGTCCCGTCTCCTCCTCGGCTTCCTCCTTTCGGAACACATAGGAAGTCGGAGGCGTCTTGTCATTATACGTATCGAGGTAGAGCGTTCCGCTCAGCCCCTCCAGCTGCGGCAGCATGCGTACGAGTTCCGACAGCTTTCCTTCCATCATCTCGGCCGCGCCCAGGCGGACCTTCACGTTCCCGATCCGGAACATGATCTGGTCTCTCTCATCGAAATCGATCTGGTCGACCGGCAGTTCATACTTGCGCATCAGCTGGGTCAGATTCAGGATGTCCTCGAACATGCTCTCGCGCTGGGTCTTCAGTTCCTTGTGCAGGACGATCTGGCGGTACGTCAGTCCCGTCACGACCGGCACGTTCTCACGCCGTTCGACCGAGCTCTCCACGATGATCCCGTCCTTGTCAAAGAACATATAACTCCCGAGGTATTCCACGCAGCCGACGATGTTCTTCTCGTACAGCGTGATCTCAACTTCATGGATCCCCTTGAAATCCATCTCGTATCGTTCTATGAACGGAATGTCCTTATGTTCGCCGAATTTATCCTGCCACAGCGCATACAGCAGCCGGCGTTCCTTCGGCTCCTCGAAGATCAGATCCGTCAGGGTGTCTGCGTCGTACAGGGTCGCGCCGTCGTAGGAGACGTCGGTCAGCTTCACGGACCATGCGGCGGCGGCCAGCCCGGCCAGGACGATCACGACGGCCAGGATGATCCAAAGGACGCGGCGCCGAAAGAGACCCGCCGCGGCGCGCGCGGCCGGCGAGGTCCTCTTCTTCTCTTCCTCTTCTTCCGGCAATAAGAGCCTGTCGTCCTCTTCCCTCATCTTGCTGTTTCCGATCTTCCGTATCCGCTTTCTGCTCTGTTCAGTCCGCTTTCCGCCCTGTCTTGTCTGCTTTCTCTTTCTGCTCTGTCCTGTCCGCTCTCTGCTCTGTCCCGTATGCCCTGCCGCATTCCGGACATGTCTGTCCGTCTTTTGGGCTTATCCTCTCGTTCGGTCCGCGCGCACGCGGCGTTCCGGCGCTCTCGCCGCCGTCCGCTCTTCCCGCGGCTGCTCCGGCTGCGGGGCCTCCTCGGTCACGATCCGGTTGGATACCCCGAGCGCCATGCCCATCTCCGCCATCAGGAACAGCATCGACGTTCCGCCGTAGCTGATGAACGGAAGCGTGATCCCGGTGTTCGGGATCGTATTCGTCACGACCGCGATGTTCAGGACCACCTGCACCCCGATGTGGATCAGCACGCCGACGGTCAGCATCGACCCGGTCAGGTCCGGGGCATTGTTCGCGATGACCATGAGCCGCCACAGCAGGAACAGGTACATCAGGATCACGCAGACCGCGCCGAAGATCCCGAGCTCTTCACAGATGATCGAGAAGATCATATCGTTCTCGGCCTCGGGCACGAAGCCCAGCTTCTGGATGCTGGCGCCCAGGCCCTTGCCGAAGATGCCGCCGCTTCCGATCGCGTAGAGGCCCTGCAGCACCTGCCATCCCGTGGAGCGGGCGTATGCCTCGGGGTTCTGCCAGACGCGGATCCGGCCGATCTGGTATTCCTGCAGGATGTGCATGCCGACGAGCTTGTCGATATTCAGTACCAGCAGCGTCGCAGCCGCGACCGCTATGCCCGCGATCACCGCGAACCTCATCTTCCGGCGGCTCGCCACAAAGATCATGCCGGCCGCGATCGCCAGCAGGATGATGCCGGAGCTCAGGTTGTTTTTCAACACCAGCAGGATCATCGGCGCGGGCAGGGCCATCAGTACGAACTGCAGACGCCAGGTGTCGATCTTTTTGACGTGCCGGGCGATCATATAGGCCATCCAGACGATCAGCGCGATCTTGACGAACTCCGTGGGCTGGAACGAGAGCGATTCGTTTCCGTGCAGGCCCAGCCAGCGCTTTTTGCCGTTTCGTTCGATGCCGAGCGGCGAATAGTTGACGAGCACCATCAGGATGAGCGCGAGCGCGAATCCGACCCAGGCCAGCTTCGTATAAAAATGATAATCGATCTTCGAGATCACGATCATCACCACGAAGCCTGCCGCGAGGACCAGCGCCTGGCGCCCCGCGTAGCGGTACGGATTGTGAAACTGCAGCGTCGCGACATACGCGCTCGTCGAATACACCATCAGGATGCCGAACAGCGACAAAAAGATGATGATGAAAAGCAGGTTATAGTCGTAGAAGCGCTTTTCTCCGCTCCGGCCCCGTCTCAGTCTGTTCAGGAAGTTCATCGCATGCTCCATCCGGGTCCCTGCTCCGGGTCCCGGTTCGTTATCGAAAGTCTGTCCGGACTTCAGGCGTCCGCCGCCTTCTTCTCCAGCTGTCTTACGCAGTCCTTGAAGATGCGGCCGCGCTGTTCAAAGTTATCGAACATGCCCCAGCTCGCGCACGCCGGCGAGAGCAGGACCGCGTCGCCCGGCCGGGCCAGCTTCGCGCACAGATCGACGGCTTCCTCCATGGAGCCGGCGCGGTGGCAGGCCGTAAAGCCCAGACGCTTTGCTTCGGCTTCGATCGCGTCCGCGGTCTGGCCGATCAGCACCATCTCCCGCACCGTATCGCCGAAGCATTCGATCCATTCGGTGTACTGCGCGTGCTTGTCGTATCCGCCGGCGATCAGCACGGTGGGCCGCACCATCGCCTTCACGGCCTGGATCGCGGCGTCCGGGTTGGTGCCCTTGGAATCGTTGTAGTATTTGACGCCGTCGACCTCGGTCACATACTCGATCCGGTGCTCCACGGCCTTGAAGTCGCGGATGCCGTCACGGATCGTCTGCATCGGCACGCCGAGCGTGGAGCAGATCGCGACCGCGGCCATCACGTTCTCGTAATTGTGCCGACCCAGCAGGTTCATCTCATGGATTCCGCAGACGCGCTCCTCGCGGCCGCCGCGGCGCCAGATGATCTCTTCCCCGCGCAGGAACAGGCCTTCCTCGAGCTCCTGACGGCTGCTGAAATAGATCACGTGGCAGGGCAGTGTGTCTCCGAACGGACGCAGGACCGGATCGTCGTAATTGAGGACACAGGTGTCCTTCTCGGTCTGGTTGCGCGTGATGCTCTTCTTCATGCGGATGTAGGTCGCGAGATCGCCGTGCCGGTCCAGATGGTCGGGCGTGATGTTCAGGATCGCGCTGACCTGCGGATGGAAGGCATCGATGGTCTCGAGCTGGAAGCTGGAGACTTCCGCGACCGTGACCGAATCGTCGCGCGTCAGCAGGGCCTCGCCGGTATAGGCGTTGCCGATGTTGCCGACCACGAACGTGCTGTCATAGCGGCGCGCCAGGATCTCGCCGGTCAGCGCCGTCGTGGTGGTCTTGCCGTTGGTGCCGGTGATCGCCGCGAGGCGGCCCTTCGCGTTGCGGTAGGCCAGCTCGATCTCGCTCCAGATCGGGATCCCGGCCTCCATCAGCTGCGCGACGAACGGAGCCCGCATCGGGATGCCCGGGCTGATCACGCAGACCTTCGTCTGCGCGAGAGCCTCTTCCGTCAGGCCGCCGAGCATGACCTCGATCGGCGCCTCTTCGGGGAACAGCGCGCGCAGTCCCGCCGCGTCACGCTGCGTATTGCCGTCATACAGGATCACCTGCGCGCCGGTCGCGAGAGCCATTCTGGCCGCCGCGATCCCGCTGACGCCGGCTCCGGCCACCAGGATCTTTTCTTTCATGATGAAACTCCTCTGTTATGCTGCGGCGCCGTCAGGGCCAGCCTGACGGGCCGGAAAGATCTCAAAAATCCGAACGGTCCCGCAGGACCGCATGCCCGGCCGGGCCGCCTTACAGCGCCAGGAAGGCCGCTGCGCACGCGATCACGGTCACGATCGTGAACACGGTCACGACACGGGTCTCCGACCAGCCGCCGAGCTCGAAATGATGATGGATCGGCGCCATCCGGAACAGCCGCTTGCCGTGCGTTTTGCGGAAATACGCGAACTGCAGCAGATCCGACACGACCTCGGCCAGATAGATGAAGCCGAACAGGATGATGAAGACCGGGATCTTCATCATGAACGCCGCGGCGGATACGAACCCGCCCAGCGCGAGCGATCCGGTATCTCCCATGAAGACCTTGGCCGGATACGCGTTATACAGCAGAAAGCCCATCAGGGCGCCCGCCACCGCGCTGCAGACCGGTTCGATCTGCCCGCCGTACAGCGCCGAGACCAGCGTCAGGAACACAGCCACGACCACGGTCACGCTCGAGCACAGCCCGTCCAGGCCGTCGGTCAGGTTGGTGCCGTTATCGGTGCCCATGACCGCCAAAAACAGGACCGGGACAAAGAGCCAGACCGGGACTTCGACCTCGCCGATGAACGGCAGGATCGTGGACGTGCCGATCTGCGTCACCACATACCAGGCAAACACCGCGGTCAGCAGGAACTGAAGGACCAGCTTCTCGCGCGGCGTCAAGCCTTCCGACCGGTGCTTGACCACCTTGCGGTAGTCGTCGATGAAGCCGACGACGCCGAAGCCGGCCGTCATGAACAGGACCGGCCAGATCCTCGGATACCGGAATCCGAACACGATGCCGGCCACCAGGATCCCGGCCAGAAACATCACGCCTCCCATCGTCGGCGTGCCCTGCTTTTTCAGATGGGACTGGGGGCCGTCGTCACGGATGTTCTGTCCGAACTTGAGCTTATGCAGCGCCGGGATCACCAGCGGCCCCAGAGCGGCACTGACCGCAAAGGCCAGCGCGCCCGAAAAAATGATCGAATACTTCATGTCTGCTCTTCTTTCCTGCCGGCGGACCGCCTGTTCCGGCCGTCCGGCCTGCGGACCGGCTGCTTCGTCTGCCCTGTCTGCGGACCGGCCGTCTGTCTCAGTCTGTCTGTCCGCCCGCGTTCTCACCGTCCGGCGCGTCCTGCGCCGCACCGTCCCCGTTCTCCGCGTTCTCCGCACCGTTTTCCGCGTCCTGCGCGTCTCCGGCGTTCCCGCCGTCATCCGCGGCGGGCTCCTCCTGCGCGGGCTGTGCGGCCGGAGCCGCATCGCCGCGGGCCGGCACGCCTTCCGCGACGCCCGGATCCACTTCATCGGCCGCGTTCTGATCATAGCCGGCCGGCTGCATGTCGTTATCGTCCTGCGTGAACGTATCGCCCATCTCTCCGGTCGGATCCTCGGGATCCACGACCGGCTCCGTGCCGGTCCCGAACGGATCGTCCGGCGTGGGCGCCTCGCCCGAGGTGGTGTAGACGTTCAGGTACGGCAGGATCTCCTTGAGGATGCTGCGGTTGAGCAGGCAGGCCCAGGAGTTGGAGTTCGGACGGTCGGTCTGCGGTTCGTCGATCACCACATAGACGATGACCTCCGGATTCTCCGCCGGGACCGCAC
The DNA here is from genome assembly GCA_902766845.1 of uncultured Lachnospiraceae bacterium. GTDB lineage: Bacteria > Bacillota > Clostridia > Lachnospirales > Lachnospiraceae > RUG11204. The sequence continues at coordinate 7,731 of CACXFD010000155.1, forward strand.
TGATGAACGAGACCACGTATTTGCCGTTGCCGCGCGGATACTTTTCCGCGGTGCCGGTCTTGCCGCCTACCGAGTAGCCTTCGACGCGCGCACTGTTGCGCGAGGTGCCCTCTTCGACCACGCCCAGCATGGCCTGGCGCAGGAAACGGCTGCTGTCCTCGCTGATCGTCTCACGCACCAGCAGGGCGTCGTTGCTCTGCAGGACCGTGCCGTCGCTGTCCAGGACGCGCTTGAGCAGGTGGGGCTGGTAATATTTTCCGCCGTTGACGATCGAGCAGTAGGCGGACGCCATCTGGATCATCGTCACGTTGAAGTTCTGTCCGAAGGAGTTCGTCGCGAGGTCGGTGACCCGCATGTTGTCCAGATGATAGATCAGGCTGGCCGCGTCGGCCTCGCCGGGCAGGTCCACGCCGGTCTTCCGGCCCAGGCCGAAGATCTTCTGGTAGTTGACGAACTTCTCGACGCCCATCTTCGCGACGATCTGCATCATCGCGTCGTTGCAGGAGTTGATGAAGGTCTGCTTCAGGCTCTCCTCGCCGTGGCCGGCGTGGTACCAGCAGCGGATGTACCGGCCGGTATTGCTCGGGCCGATCCACTGGCCGCCGTCACAGGTGAAGTACGAGGAAGGCGTCACGATGCCCTCGTCCATCGCGGCCGTGATCGTGAAGGCCTTGGCCGTGGAACCGGGCTCGTAGGTATCGCTGATACAGTAATTGCGCCACATATCGAGGCGGGCCGCCGTGACCTGCTCGTCCGTCATCTGCGCGATCTGGTCCTCAGTGTACATCAGGGACAGCGAGTACGGATCGTTCAGGTCGAACCGGTCGTCCGACGCCATCGCCAGGATCTCGCCGCTGTCGGGATCCATCACGACCACGCCGGTGTTTCGACTGCCGTAGGCGTCGTTGAATTCCTTGATGTGCTTCTGCACGACGCCCTGGATGTACGGATCGATCGTCGTGATCAGGGTCTTGCCGTTCTCCGCTTCCACGAGCTCGCGGTGCGTAAAGCCGTCGGAGCCGATGTAGGTGAAGCTGGAGCCGTTCTTGCCGACCAGCAGGTCGTTGTAATACTGCTCGAGGCCCCAGTTGCCGGCCGACCCGTCCGACGAGGCGAAGCCCAGCAGTTCGCAGGCCAGATCCTTATAGGGATAGATGCGCTTGTATTCCGTCTCGAACCAGATGCCGCCGACGCGCTTCTTGTTCGATTTTTTGCCCTTTTCGTCCTTCTCCGCGGCATTGGCCGTATTCACGCGCTCCTGAATCTCGTCGAAAGCTTCCTTCTGCGCCTCCGACAGCTGGCGCGCGTAGCGGATGTACCGGCTCTCGGCCTTTTCCTGGATCAGCGCGCGCAGCTCCGCTTCCTCGTAGCCGAACGCTTCATGCAGGGCCGACACAGTCTCGTCCAGATAGTCGAAATCCTCGTTCGTCAGGATCTCGTGGGCGTCGATGATCAGGTTATAGACCTTCTCGTTCAGGGCCAGCGGAGAACCGTTGCGGTCGCAGATCTCGCCGCGCGCCGCGATCACGGTCGTGGACGATCCGCTCGAATACTGGGACAGGACCGTCTGGGCGTAGGCGGTCCCCTTTTCGCTGTTGATCTTCGCGAGAACGATGCTAAGCGCAAACAAAGCCAGCGTTATCGCCAGGAAGGCGAACGCCAGCTTTCTCTGCATATATCGGGTGAACACGCGCGGGCGCCTGCGGCGCCCGCCCTCCTGCGTGCGGTCAGTTTCTCGGGATGTTCTCATTCTGGTGTACGTACTCGCTTTCCGCTTTCTCATAATACAGGAGCTGGTCGTAGCCCGGGAACACCATGCCCATCTCCTGGGTCGCGACGCGGTAGATCTCCTGCAGGTCCATGCCCTGATCCACCTTCTGCTGCATCTCCTCGTTCTCCACGCGGAGCGCGTTCAGCTTGTTTTCCAGGGCCGTCACGTTCTTATGATACACACTGACGGAAGAGCGCACCGAGATGTAGGATACGGCCACGGCCAGCACCATCAGGCAGGCCAGCGTCAGCACGATAACATAAGGCAGCGTCATATACGCGGCCTTGTCCTGATTCCGGCGGCGGCGGTACGAATGACGCTGCTGCGGCTGCTGCAGGTCATAGTACTCTTCCTTGCGGACGGTGTTTCCGTCGACGTAGTAAGATGTACGGCGATTGTACTGTGCCATTTCGTTTCCCCCCGAGCGTCAGCCGATGACGCTCTCTTCCGTTCTTTCGAATACCCGCAGCTTGGCGCTCTTGCTGCGCGGATTGTTTGCTTGTTCTTCTTCCGACGCCGTGACCGGACGCCGGGTGATCACGGTCCCTTTGGACTTCTTCCCGCAGATGCAGACCGGAAACGACGGCGGGCAGGTGCAGGGCTGCCAGGCGGTCCGGAACGCGTTCTTGACGATCCGGTCCTCCAGCGAATGGAACGTGATGATGCAGAGGCGTCCGCCGGGAGCCAGCGCGTCGATCAGCGCTTCGACGGAATTCTCCAGCACCGTCAGTTCCCGGTTGGTCGCGATCCGCAGGGCCTGAAAGCTTCGCTTGGCCGGGTGGCCTTCGCCGGCCTGCGTCCGGGCCGGGATCGATGCGCGGATCAGGTCCGTCAGCTGTCCGGTGGTCCGGACCAGCGTCTTCTCCCGCTCCCGCACGATCCGCCGCGCGATGTTCCTCGCGTAGCGCTCTTCCCCGAACGTGTACAGGATCCGGGTCAGTTCTTCTTCGGAATAGGTATTGACGATGATCTCGGCGGTCAGGTCCTGCCGCTGGTCCATCCGCATGTCGAGCGGCGCGTCTTCACGGTAGGTAAAGCCCCTCTCCGGGCTGTCCAGCTGATAGGACGATACGCCCAGATCCAGCAGGATCCCATCCGCTCCCTGCGGAGCGGCTTCCCGGATCAGCCGGGGCAGTTCTTCATAATTGGCGCGGATCACGGTCAGCCGGTCCGCGTACGGGGCCAGACGTTCGGTGGCAGCCGCGATGGCCGCTCCGTCCTGATCCACCCCGAGATAGTGTCCGTCCGGACCCAGGCGCTCCAGCACGGCCTGCGCGTGGCCGCCGCCTCCGAGCGTGCCGTCCGCGTAGAACCCGTCTTCACGGATGTTCAGCCCGTCCAGGACTTCCTGCAGCAGGACCGGGATGTGCGAGAATGCCATGGCCGCTCCCCTCAGATGCCGAGGTTCTCCAGACTCGCGGAGACTTCGTTGATGTCCACATCTCCCATCAGGTCGTTCCAGGCGTCCTTGTTCCAGATCTCGACGTGGTCGCCGACGCCGACGAGCGTGACCTCCTTTTCCAGCCCCGCGTACAGGCGCAGCGGCTGCGGCAGGAGGATGCGTCCCTGTTTATCGATCTCACAGCGGCTGGCGCCGCCCATCAGGGTACGGTTCAGTTTCCGGACCGCCTCGCTGGTCAGCTGCGGAAGCGTCCGCAGACGGGCGGCCAGCTGCTCCCAGTCTTCCTGGGTGTAGGCGTACAGGCAGTGGTCGTTTCCCTTGGTCACGAAAAACGTGTCTCCGAGATCCTCCCGGAAGGCGGCCGGAATGATCAGACGCCCTTTGGTGTCCAGCGTATGCGCGTATTCGCCCATGAACATCTTCATCCTGCTGCCTCCTTTCCGTGACCCGGCCGCCTGACGCGGCCCGGCCGATGTGAGGGTCCCCGGGACGGGCATCGGACCGCTCAGTGGCCCACTTTCCCCCACTTCATTCCACTTTCCTCCATTCTAACGGGAAAATCGCGTTTTTGCAAGGGTTTTTTGCGGTTTTTTCAAGTTTTTTCGCGGTCTTTCCGGCCCGCGCCGGCGGACGCCCGACCGCATGACGGGCGCAAAAAAAGCGGGAAGAATTCCTTCTTCCCGCTTCAAAAACAAGATATTGTGGCCGGGCGCTCATCCGCCCCCAGATGATGTTGTGGCCGGCGGTCCCGGCACGGCCGGATGACGTTCCGGCCGGCAGTTCAGGCATGGTCGGATGACGTTCCGGCCGGCAGTTCAGGTGCTGCCGGATGGTGATGCGGTCAGGCTCCGGCTCCCCGCTCCGCCAGCAGCTTTTCAGCGCTGACCAGCTTCACGCAGAGCGTGAACAGGCGCGCGGCCTGCTCGAGCTCTTCCATCTCGGGGAACGACGGCGCGATGCGGATGTTGGCGTCGTGCGGATCGTTGCGGTACGGATACGTCGCGCCCGCGCCGGTCATCACGACGCCGGCTTCCTTCGCTTTCGCGACGATGGCCTTCGCGCACCCGTCCAGGCTGTCGAACGAGATGAAATAGCCGCCGCGCGGACGCGTGAACGTTCCGATCTCCAGCCCCGAGAGCTCCTCGTCCAGGATCCGCTCGACCGCTTCGAACTTCGGGCGCAGGATCGCCGCGTGCCGGCTCATATGGACGCGGATCCCGTCCAGATCGTGGAAGAAGCGCACGTGGCGCAGTTCGTTCAGCTTATCGAACCCGATCGTCTGGATCGTCAGCTGGCGCTTGATCTCTTCGAGGTTCTTCAGGGAAGCGGACAGCGCCGCGACGCCGGATCCCGGGAAGCTGATCTTGGACGTGGACGTGAATTTGTAGACCATATCCGGATGACCGGCCTTTTCGCATTCATGCAGGATCTCCAGGATCACGTCCTGCTTCTCCGGTTCATCGTACAGGTGGTGGACGTTATAGGCGTTGTCCCAGTAGATCCGGAAATCCTCCGCGGCGGGCGTCAGGGCCGCGAAGCGGCGGACCGTCTCGTCCGAATACGAGATGCCCTGCGGGTTGGAATACTTCGGCACGCACCAGATGCCCTTCACGGCCGGATCCGTCTCGACATACCGCTCGACCAGGTCCATGTCCGGGCCGTCGGGCGTCATCGGGATGTTGATCATCCGGATGCCGAAATACTCGCAGATCGCGAAGTGGCGGTCATAGCCGGGCACGGGGCACAGGAACTTGACCTCGGGCAGGCGGCACCAGGGCGTGCTCCCGCAGACGCCGTGCGTCATCGAGCGCGCGACCGTATCGTACATCACGTTCAGGCTCGAATTGCCGTAGATGATGATGTGGTCCGACGGCACTTCGTTGATGGCCGACAGAAGTTCCTTGGCTTCCTCGATGCCGTCGAGCACGCCGTAATTACGGCAGTCGATGCCCTCGCGGCAGCGCAGGTCTTCCCCGCTGCGCAGCACGTCCATCATGCCCATCGAAAGGTCCAGCTGCGCGCGCGACGGCTTGCCGCGCGACATGTCCAGCTTCAGGCCTTTGGCCTGAAAGCCGCGGTATTCTTCCTCCAGCTGCTCTTTCAGCGTCTTCAGTTCCGATGTCTCCATCTCACGGTATGCCTTCATCCCGTTCTCTCCCATCGTATGCATTCGCGTCCGCCTCCGCTGCCGCGTCGGCTTTTGCGTTGGTATCTGTATCCTTTTTAGCGCCGGCACTCCGCCGATGCTCCCGTTTGCCGGTCTGTCCCGCAAAACGACCTTATCCCCGGCGGCCGCTCAGCTGCCGCGCGAGCTGCTGCGTGGACGCGGGATCCGAATTCCCGAGGATCTCCCGGACCGTCTGCGGATCCTTGCCCGCCTCGAGCATGTGGACCGCGCAGGAATGGCGCAGACGATGCGGCGTCAGCTCCGTTCCGATCCCGGCTTTTTCCCCGTATGTCTTAAGCAGTTTCCAGAAGCCCTGACGGCTCAGCCGCTCTCCGGAGATGTTCGTAAACAGTTCGTTCGATCCTTCGCCGGCCAGTTCCTCCCGACCCTGCTTCAGGTAGGCCCGCAGGGCTTTCACGGTGCGATCCGTCAGCGGGATCGTCCGCTCGCGGCCATTCTCCCGGCAGGTCACGGTGCGCCGCTTCAGGTCCACGTCCTCCACGGACAGTCCGGTCATCTCCGAAACGCGCAGGCCCGTGGTCCCCATCAGGCGCAGCATCGCCGCGTCGCGCAGGCCCTTGGCCGTCTCGGTGTCGGGCTGCTCCATCAGCCGTTCCATCTCCTCCCGGGTCAGGGCCGGCGACTGCTTCTTGCTGACGCGCGGCGCCCGCAGCGGTTCCGACGGATCCTCATGGATCCAGCGGCGGGACACCCCGCAGCGGAAGAATGAATGCATCGAGGAGATATGGCGCGAGATGCTGGCGCCGGACAGGCCCTCGTCCTCCAGACGGATCAGATAGGACCGCAGACTCGTCGTGGTGACGCGGTCCAGCTGCAGGATCCCCTCCGAACGCAAATAGGATTCCATCTTGCGCAGATCGCGCTCGTAGGAAAGCAGCGTATTCCGGGAAGCCTGCTTTTCTTCTTTCAGATAGGCGATGAATTCTTCGATGCGAAGGCGAATCATGGTGTTCTTCTCCCGTGGGGTTCCTGCGGTCGGGGCAGGTCGTTTCCGGCGCATGGCCGGCCGGGCAGCTATAACTTACGTTGATCTGCTAAAGTGGTGCTATAACCGGTATTATACGATAAACCGCCATTATTGTAAACATACCAGTTGCACATAATTTTGCCTGATTTGACCGGAAAA
>CACXFD010000156.1 GCA_902766845.1 uncultured Lachnospiraceae bacterium
CACCGGCTGGAACGGCACCGGCAAGCGCATCTCCATCAAGGACACCCGCGGCATCATCGACGCGATCCTGGACGGTTCCATCGAGAAGGCGCCCACCAAGAAGATCCCGTACTTCAACTTTGAGGTCCCGACATCCCTGCCGGGCGTGGATCCGGCCATCCTGGATCCCCGCGACACCTACGCGGATCCGAAGGAGTGGGATGAAAAGGCGCAGGATCTGGCCTCCCGCTTCATCAAGAACTTCGTCAAGTACACGACGAACGAAGCCGGCAAGGCCCTCGTGGAGGCCGGCCCGCAGCTATAAAAAAAGAACCGGCCGCGCCTTCCGGCGCAGGCGGCTCTCCTATCCGTCACGACATCGGCCCCGCGGTATCCGCCGCGGGGCCTTTCTCTGTCTTTCGATGTTCCCGGCCCTTTTCTTATTCCGGCGTCACAGGTCCCCGGTCCTCCTTATTCCGCCGTCACAGGTTCCCGGTCCTCCCCGTCTTCGGCGTCACAGATTCCCGGTGACGCTGTAGGCTTCGACCTGACCGGTCGTGACGAGCACCGATTCCTGGTGGAAGAACACGCACAGGTCCTGCGCGATCTCCCGCACCACATCCGGATCCGCCCCGATCAGGGACAGGACCAGCGTGTTTTCCTGCGTGTATTCCCCGTTCTCGTGGATATAGCCGCCCTCGATCAGGTTGAAGGAAAACGGCACCTGATAACTGACGCAGACGTGCCGGAGCACCGAGACATAGGCCGATGTCTCGTGCTTCTGCGTCTTGGTGTCCTGATCATTGAGGCCGATATAGATCTCTGTCTTCGTCATCCCTATTCCTCCGCCAGCTCCAGCCGGTCGATCTGCTCTTCCGCCGCGTGCAGGATGGCCTCAACGTCCGCTCCGACGATATCCAGTCCCTCGGCCCTGATCTGCTCGATCCGCGGGATCTGATAAAAGCCCGCGGCCAGGGCGCGCACGTAGCCAAAGCCCGGCTCGTCCGACAGGATCGGCCCGCCGGCCGTGGTCACATACCACAGCTCTTTCGCACGGCACAGGCTCTCGGGAAAGCCCTCGGGCGTGTACCGGAACGTGACGCCGCAGACGTTGACCTGCTCCAGATACTGTTTCAGGACAGCCGGAAACGACAGGTCCCAGTACGGAGCCGCGATCACGACCGCGTCCGCCGAAGCGAACTGCCGCGCCCATTCCAGCGCCGGAACGGCCGCGCCCTCCCGGGCCATGCGGTCCCGGTATTCGAGGAAATCCTCGTTCATCTCATCGAAGAGCATCCCGTCCAGGCTCACCCGGACGCAGTCCTCTTCTCTTTCCGCGGCAAGCCGCCGCACCAGCCGGTCTGCCAGCCGCCGCGTGCGGGATTCCCGCCGCACGCAGGCATCGATGTATAAGATCATGGATCGCTCTCCTTCCGTCTCCGTATTCCCCGGCCGTCCGAAGCCGCCTGCGAACGTTCCGGCCGTTTCGCCTGCTCCGGGTCTTTCATCTTTCCAGCCCGTCCGCACGCCCATCCGCGCGGCTGGCTCACCCTTCCGCTTTCCGCTGCACCACGTTGACGTAGTTGAACGGGATCTCGATCCCGCTGTCCTGCAGCGCATGGTCCACACGCTGGTTCACGTCGGAGATGGCCGTCTCCGACGGCGTCGAAGGCGCGTAGTAGACCGTGGTCGCAAGCCGCAGGCTGCTGTCTTCGTACGCCATGAAATAGATCGGCGCGTAGTCCGGGCCGTGATCGGTCTGCTTGCCCGGAATCGTGTACGGCGACGCGATGATGGCCTGCCGGATCACGCGCATGGCCTTCTCCACGTCGGTCCCGTACGCCACATGGAAGCTGAACGGGGCCGCCCGGTTCTCATCGTGATAGCTGTAATTGCGCAGCGTCATCGTATTGAGACGGCTGTTCGGGATCACCACGCGCTGCGTGTCCATCAGCTGCAGGACCACGTGACGCATCGTGATATCCTTTACGATGCCGCATGTGCCGTCCTCAAGCTCGATCCGGTTGCCGATCTCGAACGGCTTATACACCGTGATCATCAGGCCGGCCAGGATGTCCTTGATCACGTCCTGCGCGGCAAAGACCAGGACCGCACTGACGATGGCCGTTCCGCCGAGCAGGGTCTGCCAGACCGTGCTCAGGCCGCCGAACACCGAGAACGCGAGCAGGATCCCGCCGATGATGATGGACGCGCCGAAGATCCGCTGGAAGAATACCAGGTACAGCCCGCTCCGTTTTTCACGGACCTTCGCAAACACGAGCCGGTTCACGCGCGTCAGGATCCAGGTCGCGAGCAGGATCCCGACGAACGCCGCGGCTTTCAGGGGGAATTTCGGGTCATCGAACATAGGGGCACCTCACTGCCTTTTCTTTTCGATCATCGGATCGCCTTGAAATACTCTTCCAGTATACTACGGATATGGGCATATCGTCGAGCATATGAATATCCCTCGGAACACCGCGCTGCATATTCCATTGCGGGTCACACCGGCCCGCATATACTAATACTATGTCAATTATCGCTCATTTTCAAGCGCAAACCTCTGTTCACCTTTCCCCTCCTCCGTTTCTCCTATTCCCTTCTCCCTCCTTCCTATTCCAATTCCCTCCTCCCCTTGCGCACAGGGCCGCGCTGTGCTATGATAGGCACGCTGCAAAAACACGGCCGGCCCTGCCGGCCTTTACGCAAGGAGACAAGCCATGTCCCAGCCCGCTGCGGCCGACGCCGACGCGATCCGGCTCAAACAAAGAAAAGGCACCTGGCGCCGCTTCATCCGGCTCTTCCCGAAATGCCGGCTGCCGTGGTTCTGGCTCGTCCTGTATATCCTGTTCGATGTCGGGACCATCAACATCGGCCTGAGCGAAACGGATCTGACAGCCCAGCTGTTTTCCGGGGATACCAGCGCCGGTCTCGTATTCCGGCTGATCGCGGTCATGGTCGTGAACCTGGTCGCGACCAATCTGTCCGTTTTTCTGGGCCACGTCACGAGCGCGAAGATCAACCGCAACATGCGCGGCGTCGTGCTGGACAAGGTCCTGAAGCTTCCGATGAGCTTTTTCAAAGAGGAAGAGCCGCGCGAGGCCGTCTACCGCATCGTCAACAACGCGATCGTGATCGACTCGACCATCATGCTGGTCATCCTGCCGCTCGCGACTGCCGCGTATACAGCCGTCTCCGTGTTCGGCCGCATCTTCAAATATGACTGGCGCCTGTCCGTCATCCTGCTCGTGTTCATCCCGCTGCAGGTCTTTCTGGCGTTCCTGTTCGGCCGCATCAACTTCTCCCTGAGCGACCGCGAAGCCTCGCTGAAGGCGTCGCTGACGCAGCGCCTCGCCGAGCTCGTGACCAACATCCCGCTCGCCAAGGCCTTTGTCCGGGAAGACCGGGAGGCCCGCCGCGGCGCGGAACTGACGCAGCGCCTGTATAAGCTGTCGATCAAGGGCAGCTGGCTGGATCAGCTGCAGAACCTGTCGGATTCGGCCGTCTCCCTGATCCAGACCCTGATCATGATCCTGGTCGCCTACACGCTGCTCCGAAACGGCGAGATCACCAAACGCGCCTGGGTCACGTTCTTCCTGTTCTCGTCGGTGTTCAACGGAGCCATCGACCAGTTCATGATGTATTACAACAACCTCAAGATCATCCAGGGCGGCGCGGACCGGGTCGCGGAGATCATGAACGCGCCGGAGGAAGACCGTTCGGGCGAGCCGTGCGAAACGCTCGCCGGCGATCTGGCCCTCTCGGATGTATCCTTCTCCTACCCGTCAGGCAAAACGGTCTTTTCAGACCTGTCCTGCACGTTCCCGGACGGTCAGATCACGGCCCTGCTCGGAGAGAGCGGCGCCGGCAAGACCACGCTGATCAACCTGCTGCTGCGCCTGTATCCGGCCGAAGGCGGTCAGATCACGGCCGGCGGGGCCGATGTCTCGGCGTTCTCGCTGGACAGCTACCGCTCCCGGTTCGTGACGATCTCGCAGAACGCGATGCTGTTTTCCGGGACCATCCGTGAAAACGTCTGTTACGGAAACGGCGAGGTGTCCGACGAAGCACTGACCGGCGCGCTCCGCAAGGCCGGCATCCTGGATTTCGTTCAGTCCCTTCCCGACGGCGTGAACGCCCCGGTGGAAGAATACGGCCGGAACCTCTCGGGCGGCCAGCGCCAGCGTCTCGCTCTCGCGCGCGCCCTTTTGTCCGACGCGCATTACCTGCTGCTCGATGAGCCGTCCGCGGCCATGGACGCGATCGCCGTGCGCGACCTGCTCCGGCTGCTGCAGGACGCGGCCCGCGGCAAATGCCTGATCCTGATCGCCCATACGCCCGCGGTCCTGGACGCGGCCACGCACCTGGTGGTCCTGGAGGACGGATCGGCCCGGGAAGGCTCCTTTGAGGAGCTCCTCCCGCAGAGCGCCTTCCTGCGCGCGCTGAGCGGAAAGGAGGCCACGGCATGACTGCACCCAAGGAAAAAGGCCTCTGGAAACGCACCATCCTGCTGTTCACGAACATCCGCATCCCGATCCCGCTCTACCTGCTGCAGGTCCTGTTCGGCATCGCGAGCACCCGCGTGGCCCTGATGTATGTGCCGCTCGAAGCGCAGCTCAAACTCGGGAACATCGAAGAGAACACGACGATCTTCACGTATCTGGGCCTGATGCTGCTGGTCGCGCTGGCCAGCATCCTCGCGCAGATCCCGTCGTTCTACTCCACGGCCATCGTGACGCGCCGGCTGCAGGACAAGCTGATCGACCGGAGCCTGCGGCTCCCGATGCGCTCCTATGAGTCGCGCGCCTCGATGATCGTTTCCTGGATCACGCAGGACTGCACGCTCGCGAACGGCCTGCTCTCTTCGATCGCGGGCTTCGTGACCGGCATCGCGTCCACCGTCATGACGGTCTCGACCATGTCCGCGCTGGATAAGGGCATCGGCTATGTGATCGTGATCATCGTCATCTACGTGATCTTCAGCACCTGGCTGGAGGGACGTCTGCTGTTCCTGCGCCAGCGCCGCGACCGTCTGGCACAGAGTGAACTGACCGCCTTTTTTGCCGAGCATTTGAGCTTCTTCACCGAGATCCGCCAGCTGCACGCGGCGTCGGAAGAGCTCGAGCGCGGCCGCCGCGCCATCAAGCGCTTCTATGACGCGGACATCTACATGGCCGTGCTGACGCTGATCAACAACTTCGTCTCCGGCTCGATCCCGAACGTGATCACGATCCTCGTCTTCGTGCTCGGGATCCGGAGCGTCAACGCCGGCACCATGACGCTGACGGAGCTGGCCGCGTTCCAGAATTACATGCTGATCGCCTATCAGTCCTTCAGCTCGCTGCCGCAGATCTATTCGACGCTGATGTACTATAACGGCCAGCTCTATTACATCGCTTCGCTGATGGCGGAGAAGGAAGACGTCTACGACCGCGCCGTGTCCATGCCGGACGCGCCCGCGGACCTTCGCTTTGAGGATGTGACGTTCCGCTACGGCGAGACCGAGGTGGTCTCCCATGCGAGCTTTACGATCCCGGCCGGTCAGACGACCGTGATCGCCGGCCCCAACGGCTCCGGCAAATCCACGCTGCTGCGGCTGATCGAGCGCTTCTACACGCCCGACGGCGGACAGATCCTGCTCGGTGACGTGCCGGCGGAGCAGATCCACCTCGGCGACTGGCGCCGGTCCTTCGGCTACGTGCTTCAGGAGCCGCAGCTGTTCGACGGGACCGTGCGCGAGAACATCGTTTACGGCGCGCCCGAGGGCGTTTCCGAGGACGATGTGAACCGTGCCGTCCGGCTGGCCGGTGCGGAAGACTTCATCCGCGAGCTGCCCGACGGGGCAGACTACCGGATCGGTGAGAACGGCGCCCGTCTGTCGGGCGGACAGCGTCAGCGCCTCGCCATTGCCCGCGCCCTGCTGACAGATCCGTCCTGCCTGCTGCTGGACGAAGCCACGGCCAGCATGGACGTTTCGACCGCGAAGGCCGTCTCCGACTCGCTCGAAGGCTGCATGGCCGGCCGTACGACCGTGATCATCTCGCACGATATGAACGTGCTGTCCCGCGCGGACCACGTGATCGTCCTGTCGGACGGCCGTGTGGAAGCGGAGGGCACGCGTGAAGAAGCCCTGGCCGCCAGCCCCACGCTGCGCGCGCTCTGCGGCGGGGAAGAAGCGGCCTGACCGGGGCCGCGCCATGTCACCGTTCACCGTCCGGACGGCTGCCGACAGCCGTCCGCAAGCATAAGGAGGTCCTATGAGATCCAAGATCAACACCTTAGCCGATTTCCATGACGCTCCGTTCGAGCGGAAGATCGTTCTCTCCTGCCCGCCCGAGCACATGGAGAAGAAACTGCGCGCCGTGACCCGCGCCGGCAAGCAGGTCATCGACGTCACCCGGATCGAAGCCGGCGACGTCGTCACGCTCTCCGCACAGAGCAGCCTGCCCAAGTTCAACAAGCCTTCTCTGGTCCTGACCGTCGGAGGCGGCCTGTTCGACAAGGCGTTCGAACAGCAGCTCCTCGGCCGCGAAGCCGGCGAGAGCTTCACGGCGCAGGCACAGGATACGCCGGTCGAGGTCACGGTCCGCACCGTGCGCCGCACCGTCTTCCCCGAGCCCTCGGACGAGCTCGCGAAGAAATACGCCGAGACCCACGACGGCTTTGACGGCGTCGAGACGCTCGAGCAGTACAAGGCCCGCGTTACGGACGCCTACCTCGAAGAGGCTCACCGCGAGGCATATTACGAAACGCTGCGCCAGGTCGTCGTCTACGTGCTCTCCCACACCGATTTCGATTTCGATGAATCCGAGATCGAGGAGCAGTATCAGGAGGAGCTGAAGGCGGCCGCGGAGAGCCTGAAGGAACAGGGGATCGATACGCCGCTCGACGATATGTCCGATGAGGAATGCCGGAAACGTTTCGGGTATGAGAGCATCGCGGCCCTCAAGGAAGACATGCATAACGGCTGTGAGGAGATGATCGCGACGATGCTCTATTCCGCGGCCCTGCAGGGCGTGGATCCCGCGGACATCGATCCGGAAACGTTCGACGGATACAATTTTGCGCCTGTGGAAGACTACCTGAAGCAGGAACTGGAATTTCAGGAGGTAAGATAAATGATCCAGTACGCGACCGATGAGACGTTTGAAGAGCTGGTCAGCGAGGGCGTGGTCCTCGTGGACTTTTTCACCAAGACCTGCGGCCCCTGCAAGATGCTGGCCGTGGTGCTCGAGGAGCTGGACGATGAGTTCCCGTTCCTGAACATCGTCAAGGTGGACTGTGAAGACTGCCCGAAGACCTCGGACCGGTTCGGCATCGAGGGCATCCCGGACCTGTACTATTACAAGGACGGCGAGATGCTCTTCCACGAGCCCGGCGCCGTGAACGGAGACTACATCCGCGAGAAGCTCTCCGGGATCCTCTACGCCTGACCGCAGCGCCTTCCGGGCCCGACCGGCCGCGGTTTTCCCGCAGCGTCCGGCCCTCTGAGAAACAACGATCACCGCTCCGACGGAGCGGAGGAAAAAAAGGAGAAAACATCATGAAAAAAGTACTTTCCCTGCTCCTCACCCTGCTGATGGTCCTGTCCCTGACGGCCTGCGGCGCAAGCAAGCCCGCCCAGACCGAGGCTCCGGCGGAAGCCGCCGGCGTGGATCTCTCCGCTTATCCGGAGAAGCTCGAAGACTGGTCTGGCCAGAACTTCATCGACTACTTCAAGGCGGCCGGCGTGTTCAAGGACGGCGACGGCTACGAGACCTGGCTGCAGGATCACGCGAACTACTGGCCCGGCACCCCGGTCAACGAGTGCGCCGGCTGCTGGGATGACGCCGGCACGTTCATGGCCATGATCTTCCTGTTCGACGGCTCCAACGCGGACACCTCCGAAGAGGACCTGAACACCTGGCTCGACGGCATCCGCGAGAAGAAGACGCTGCCCGAGGAGTACATGTCCATGCCCGTTGACCATCTGGTCGGCAACATCGGCTTCACCTATGAGATCTACATCCAGGATGAAGACGCCTACAACGCGATGAACGACGCGTTCAACGCGCTGATGCAGGCCAAGGGCGTGACGCCGGAGTTCTAAGGGATCCGGCCGGAGCCGCGCAGACAACAAAGCACCCGGAGACCATCGGTCTCCGGGTGCTTTGTTGATTCACAGACCCGTACGGATACGGTCTTATGCCTCCGCCGGCCGGCGGGTCCCCAGCGCGGCCACGCCGGTGATCACGAAGACCACGCAGACCAGCAGCATCGCCGTGGTGGTGCCCAGATGGGTGTTCAGCGTCGCCACCAGCAGGGGCGTCAGGATCTGACCCACGGTCTTGACGATGGACAGGACCACCGTGGCCAGGCCGGTGCGGCCCGGGTTCAGCCTGGCGGAGATGCCCAGCGCCAGTGGCATGCCCGCGCCGGTGAACAGACCGGTCAGGAACATCGACGCCAGCAGCATCGGCGCGGTGCCGATCAGGATCCCCGCAGCCCAGCAGGCGGCGCCCAGCAGGCAGCCCACCAGTAGTTTGATAGCGGGGCTGACCGGCAGCGACGGCGCGATCAGCCGGCTCAGCGTGGTCCCGACCCAGAACAGCGTCAGGCACAGTGCCGCGATCTGCGGCATCTGCATCGTGTTGGTGACGTAGCGGATGGTCCAGACCGAGATCCAGTTCTGGGCCGACGCCCAGAAGATCACGGTGACCAGCGTGGCGATGTAGGCCGGCGTGAAGCAGTTCGACAGCTCCGACAGGTCCAGCGCGTTCTCGCGCCAGCCCATGGCCGGCAGGACCTGCCGTGCCCGGCGCGCCCGCAAGATGAACTGCAGGCTGCACAGCAGACAGATGATCCCGGACAGCAGCGTCACCCGGTGCCAGTCCATGTAGCGCAGCGCAAAGTGCATGGCCACCGGCAGCACCAGATTTCCGACGCCGAAGACCGCGTGCTGGATGCCCAGATACCGGTCCGCCTTCTCCTTATGCAGGTCCGCCATCAGCGCGGACAGGAACGCGTCCGTGGTGCCCATGCCGGCGCCCATCAGCAGACAGAAAGCCAGGAAGGCCGGGAACGCGGCCGGCACGCTCATCAGCAGGATGGCCGCCACGATCAGCAGGCCAAAGCCCGACACCACGCGCACCTTGGTCAGCCGGCTGCGCAGCGGGAGGGACACGAACAGGCTCAGCAGCGCGCCCACGTGGACCATGCTGCTCATCAGGCCCTCGCGGGTCCCCTCCAGCTGATAAAAGGCGATGATCTCATTCAGCAGGATGCCGATCATCCCGCTGGCGAATGCCACCGGGACCATGGCCAGGGTCAGCGAAACAGTCATCCGGTTCAGCTGTCTCTTCTCTTCCATAACGCTTCCCAAAGGACCGGGCCCGCAGGGCCCGGTCCGATCCTTTCGCGATCTCTGTTCTGTCCGGCGGGCCGGCTCATCCGCCGTTCCCATCCGCCGTGCGGCCGCTTCCGGCGCCGGTCGGCTCCGTGTCCGGATCCGTCCTTACGCCTCAAAGAAGGCCTTGAAGCCGAGGAAGGCCATATACAGATCCATCTTGGCGATCATCTCGAACGGCGAATGCATCGACAGGACCGGCACGCCGATATCGAGCACATCCACGCCGAGCGCGGCCACGAGCTTCGCGACCGTTCCGCCGCCGCCCAGGTCCACGCGGCCCAGTTCGCCCATCTGCCACTGGACGTTCGCATCGTCCAGGATGCGGCGCACCTTCGCGACGAACTCCGCGTTGGCGTCGCTCGCGCCTCCCTTGCCGCGCGCGCCCGTGTACTTGCAGACGCCCACGCCGTGGTTGACGTAGCAGGCATTGGCCGCTTCGAACGCGGACGGATAGTTCGGATCGAACGCGGCGGTCACGTCAGCCGACAGGCAGGTGCTCTTCGCGAGCACGTGACGGGCCTTCAGGCCTTCCGCCTCCGCGAGATCCGCGATGAAGTCTTCCAGATAATGGGCCACCAGGCCGGTGTTGCCTTCGCTTCCGATCTCTTCCTTGTCCGTCAGCACGGTCACGATCGTGTCCTCGGGCTCCGGCACGGCCAGGATGGCCTGCAGGGCCGGGTACGCGCAGACACGGTCGTCATGGCCGTATCCGCCGATCAGGCTCCGGTCCAGACCGATGTCCCGGGACTTGCCGGCCGGCACGAACTCGATCTCGGCCGACAGCAGATCGTCCTCGGTGATGCCGTATTTTTCATTGAACAGCTGCATCGCGCGCAGCTTGAAGCCCTCGCGCGCGTCCGGGTCCTCGACCGGCTCCGCGCCGACCGTGATGTTCAGGTCCTCGCCGGTAAACGCGGCGGCCAGCGTCTTCTGGGACTGCTCCTGCGCCAGATGCGGCAGCAGATCGCTGATGCAGAAGAC
Organism: uncultured Lachnospiraceae bacterium; assembly: GCA_902766845.1. Taxonomy (GTDB): domain Bacteria; phylum Bacillota; class Clostridia; order Lachnospirales; family Lachnospiraceae; genus RUG11204. The sequence goes on from CACXFD010000156.1 coordinate 10,349, forward strand.
CGGATCCTCGGGATCCTCGCCGATGCGCACTTCCACCACAGAGCCATCCTTCTTCGCGACGACGCCGTGCATGGCCAGCGGACGGGTGACCCACTGATACTTGCGGATGCCGCCGTAGTAATGCGTCTTGAACATGGCCGTCTCATTGCTCTCATACAGCGGGCTGGGCTTTAAGTCCAGACGCGGGCTGTCGATGTGCGCGGCCGCGATGCGGACGCCGTTTTTGCAGCCATTCTTTCCGAAAACAGCCAGCACGACGGATTTTCCGTGATTATTGAAGTACACACGGTCTCCGGCCTTATATTCTTTGGACGGATCGTACTCGGTAAAACCGTGGTCCTTCGCGGTCAGCACCGTCATCACGACGGCCTCGCGCTCGGTCTTGGACGCGTCGAGGAAGGTCTTATATCCTTCCGCGAACACCTGCGCGGCCTCCCGGACCTCCGCCCCGAAGCGGTGGTACGCGTTCTTCGTTTCCTTCAGCAGCTGGCTGCGCAGCGCCTCGGTCTGTTCCTTCTTGTCTTCTTTCTTGCCCATGGGAATCTCCTCCGATCTGTATTCCTGATTCTCTGTATTCCGACGATCATGAGCGGCCCCGGATCCGTCTCCCGGCCGCAGCGTCCGGCGTCCGGTCCGTCCGCTCCTCCGGCCGCAGCCGGTCGGCGTAGGCCCCGGGCCGGACTCTCCTCCGGCCGCATGGCCGCAGTCCGGCGTCAGGCCCGGATGATATATCCTTCCTTGCGCGGCGCGGCCTCGCGGATGCCGTCCGGCTCTCCGTAGCCCAGAATCACGTTTCCGATGCCGCGGTAATGCTCGGGGACGCCCCACTTCGCCTTGAGCGCGCGGCCTTCCTCGTTCTCGAATTCCTCTTTCGCGCGCCAGATGTAGCAGCTGTCCACGCCGACCGCGTGCGCGGCGTTCAGGATGTTGCCGATGACCAGGTTTCCGTCCGCCTCACAGAACGGGATGTTCTGATCGCTGAAGACGACCACGACCGCCGGGGCGCCGTAAAACGTATGCGCCTCGGGCTGTCCCATCACGGCCGCGTTCAGCCGCTCGAGCTGACGCACGGTCTCCGGATCTTCCACCGCCACGATCAGCGGGGACTGGCCGCCGCGCGCGGTGGCCGCGTAGGTCCCGGCTTCCAGGATGACGTCCATATCTTCCCGGCGGACCGGTTCCGCTTTATATTTGCGGCAGGACCGGCGTTCCTTCAGGCACTGAATGACCTCGTTCATATCTCTCCTCCTTCAAAAGACAGGCGCGTTCCGGCCCCTGTCTTCACGATAAACGCCGGCGTCCTTTCCGACGGTCCGGGCCGGCGTTCTTTCTCAAAACACACGTGGTCATTGTAGCACAACGATGAATCGGATGCAATCCTTTCCCGGCGCCCCGCCCATAACGTTTCGCGGCGCGCCCATAGCCGTCGCCGCCCACGCGGCGGGCCGATGCGGCTATCCTCACGGCAGGAGCCGGCCCAGAAGGCGGGCCGCCGCGGCGCCCGCCAGCAGATACGGCGCCAGAGCCATTCCCGGCGCCCGCGCGGCGCCGGCCTGCTCGTCTTTTCCCGGGCAGTCTTCCGGGACCGCCGGCACGTCTTTTCCCAAGCAGTCTTCCGAGACCGCCGGCGCGTCTTTTCTTGAACATTCTTCCGGGGTGCCCTTCTCCGGCCGCCGTTTGCAGGCGGCCGTCCGGATCCGGCCGGCCGCCTGCGCCAGCACGGCCGATGCCGCGGTCAGGACCAGCGTACAGAATGCCTCGTCCGGTGACATCCAAAGACCCGCGGCCAGCGCCAGCTTGACGTCGCCCGCCCCGATCCCGCGGCGCCGGAAGCAGAGCCTCGTCAGGAGGCGGGCCGCCAGCAGCGGTCCTCCCAGGCAGAGCGCGCCTGCCGCGGCCCGGAAAGCGGCAAGGCAAGCGGCCTCCTCCGGGCTGCCGGCCGTCGACGCGGCAGCTGCTGAAGCCGGGCCGCACAGCCGGCCGACCAGCACCAATGCGCGCAGGCCTGTCAGCAAAAGCGGGACAGCGTTTGGAATTGTCCGGCTCTTCCGGTCGCAGACCGCGGCCCACAGCAGACCGGCAAACAGCAAGATATCGGCCGGTCGGAATCCGGCCGGACGGGAAAGGAAAAGAAGTTGGATCATCATAGCAAGAACGATCAGAACGATGGAAGATCAGAACGATAGAAGGTCAAAACGGTGATAGGTCAGAACGATGAAAGGTCAGAACGATGACAGAGCAGAACAAGGCAGAAACGCCGGCAAGACGACCGGACGGGCCGAGCAGAAGGGTGATTGGCCGGCAGGGAAAAACACGCGGCCGCAGGATGCGGCAGATGCCTGTGCGGCGCCGGCCGGGTCCGAACGGACCCGGCCGGCCATACGCGTCAGCTCTCTTCTTCCTCCGGGACCGCGCGCGCGTCCGTGATCTCCTTCATCCGGCGCAGCACCTCGGCATCCTGCGAGAGCGTATCATACAGGCCGTCCTCCGACAGGACGCCGCGCTTGACGTCCGCGGGCACGCGGCCCGCCGCGTCGTCCTCGAAATCCTTCAGCCAGCTGCCGCTCGACATGTATCCGGCCAACAGGTCGATCTTGTCCTGTACGGCATCGTACTCATCCAGCGTCTCCTGCATGCGTTCGATGACCGGACGCACCTCGTCAAACAGCGTTTCCATATATCGGATGCGGTCGATCTGTGACATTTCCTCTCCTTTCCCGGCTCCTCTCTGAAGCCGCGCGGGTGTCCGGCTTTTATATCTCCGGGCCCGCTTTCCGGTTCAACTTTCCGGTTCAAAACAGATAAGAAACCAGGGCGTCCGCACCGCGGACGCCCCGTTCATTTTTACAGATCAAAGAACTCGAAGTCTTCGTCGATGGCGTCTGCGATCTCTTCGACGGTGCCGGCCGCTTCTTTTGCCGCCTTTTCCGTCTCCGCCGTTACGGTCTCCGCCGCGCCTTCCGCCGCCTTTGCCGTCTCCGCCGCGGCGGCCTGCGCATCCTGCGCGGCCTGCGCCGTTACTTCTTCGACTTTTTCTGCGGTCCCGGCAGCGAGATCAGCCGCATCTTCAAGGCCCGCTTTCCCAGCTTCTTCCACCGTTTTTTCCGCTTCAGCGACTGCTTCAGTTCCCGCTTCGACTGCTTCTTCTGCGCCTTCAGCGAGCTTTTCAGCACCTTCAGCTCCGGCTTCGACAAGGTCCTGCGCACTGCCTTCGCCTGCTGCTTCTGCTGCCGCTTCTCCAGCCAGGCCCGCAGCTTCTTCCACCGCTCCAGCCACTTCTTCATGTGCTTCCTCCACTGCCGTCTGCGCCGCTTGTGCAGTCTCCGCCGCCGCGGTCTCTGCCGCGTCGACAGCCTCCGCTGCCGCGGTCATGGCCGCGCCGTCCTTCACGGCTTGTGCGGTCTCCTCCGCCTTGACAGCCGCAGCCGTCTCCGCGTTCTTCATCTCCGCGCCCTGCGTCTTCTCCGGGCCTTCGCCGTCCGGTCCGTTTCCGTCCGGATCATCGTCCTCGTCAAATTCATCCGGCTTGCGCCGCAGCAGATGGATGATCACGATCAGCAGGATCAGGAGCACCAGGGCCGCCCCGCCGATGATCGCGTACAGGAGCGGACGGTCCAGTGCCAGCAGACGATCCAGCAGGCTCACGGCTTTGGCAGGCTGCGTAGGCGCCTCCGTCGGGGCCTCCGTCGCGATCTCCGCGGTCTCCGTGGGGGCCTCCGTTTCCGTGGGCTCCGTCGCGATGTCCGATCCCTCCTCCGTAGAGGACGCGTCTGCGGTGGTCTCTTCCCCGCCTTCCGACGTGGAACCGATCACGGTCTCCGGCTCTGTCCCGTCCGCCGCGGTCGAGGAAGGATCCTCCGCGCCGCTCTCGGACGGAGCCTCGGTCACTGGCTGCGTATCGGCCTCGGACGCGGTCTCGGACGCCGCTTCGGACGTGGTCTCCTGCGGTTCTTCCCGCGTGATGGTCACCGAATATTTGCTGGATCCGCTTCCGTTCTTGGCCGTGACCGTGATGGTCAGCAGGTTATCGCCGACCTGCAGGTGGTCATATCCCTTGATGTTGATCCGGGTGTTGTCCGGGTCCGCGGCCACCGCCGTGACCGTGACGCGTTCCTGATCTCCGGGCACCGTCAGCGTATATTTCGCGACGTCCGGCGAGAAGGCCGGCGTCAGTTCTCCGGGTGAGATCGACAGGCTTTCCAGCATCACGTTCGTCATGGTGGGCGATTCGGAATGCCCCTCCGTAGCGTGCGCCGTGATGGCCGTCAGGATCATGATCAGGATCAGGGCACCTGCCGCGATCCGTGCGATCCACCGTCTTCTTCTGGTCCGTTTATTCTCATGCATCGTGCGTTTTCCTCATTCATTCAGAGTCTTCGGGACGCGGTCGGTCTGCGACCATACGTAGTCCTATTATAGCCTTGCAGGGGCATCGTTGTCAACCTTACGGTTTCTGATCAAATCCCTTACGATATCCCGCGCCGGCTTGCTTTTTCTCCCGGAACGTACTATAAACAAAGCAGAGACCGAGCCGG
>CACXFD010000157.1 GCA_902766845.1 uncultured Lachnospiraceae bacterium
CGCTGGACGTCCAGTTCCTGCCGGACGTGGATATCCCGTGCCCGGACTGCCGCGGCTCACGCTATGCCCGGGAGGCGTTCGCGGTGCGGCGCAAAAAGAAGGACGGGACCGAGACGTCCCTGCCGCAGCTGATGGCGCTGTCCGTCGACGAGGCGCTCTCGGTCTGTGATGACCTGCCCGTGGTCAAGAACCGCCTGCAGATCCTGCACGACGTGGGCCTCGGCTATCTGACGCTCGGAGAGGAGACGCCGGGCCTGTCGGGCGGCGAGGCGCAGCGGCTCAAGCTCGCGAGCGAGATGGGGCGCGGCCAGTCGGACACGGTCTTCGTGTTCGACGAGCCGACGATCGGCCTGCATCCGCTGGACGTGCAGACCCTGCTCGGCGTGTTCCGCCATCTGATCGGCCACGGAGCCACCGTGATCGTGATCGAGCACGACCTGGACGTGATCCGGTCCGCGGATTACGTGGTGGATATGGGCCCGGGCGGCGGCGAGGCGGGCGGACGCGTCGTGGCCTGCGGTATGCCGTTTGAGATCCGGGAGAATGCGGACAGCATCACCGGCCGGTACCTGTAAGCGGAAAAGCACGGGCCGGAATCGATCGATAAAAAATGCCGTAAAAAAGGATTGACAAAGCAGGGCGGTTGTTGTATTATATCCCTTGCCGGAAAAAATACGGCATATGCGCGAGTGGCTCAGTTGGTGGAGCACGACCTTGCCAAGGTCGGGGTCGCGGGTTCGAGTCCCGTCTCGCGCTCTTGGCTTGAAACTTCGGTTTCAAGCCGTTTTTACCGGATGCGGATGTGGCGGAATTGGCATACGCGCATGATTCAGGTTCATGTCCACTTAAGTGGGTGCGGGTTCAAGTCCCGCCATCCGCACGAAGGCAAGGAGCTCTGTCAGAGATGACAGAGCTTTTTTTTGTGCCCGTTTTCAGGTTCGTTTAGGGTTTCTCCGATAGACTGGGAGCATCCAAAGCCTCAGGGCGCCGCGGGGCGCCCGGAAAGGAGAGACCGATGTGTGAGAAACGGCTGGCGCTGATCCCGGCCTTTCAGCCGGACGAGATGCTGCTGGACGTGATCCGGGACTGCCGCGCGCAGGGCCTGAGCCCGGTCGTGGTGGATGACGGGAGCGGACCGGAGTTCGACCGGATCTTTACGTGGGCAAAGGACGATGCGGTCGTCCTCCGATATGAAGAGAACAGAGGAAAGGGGCAGGCGCTCAAAACGGGCCTTTCGTGGATCCGGGAGCATGTGCCCGCGCCGTACGCGGTCGTGACCGTGGACGCGGACGGCCAGCATCCGGCGCAGGACGCCGCGCGGCTGATCCGCCGGGCGGAGCGGGAACCGGACGCGATGATCCTCGGGAGCCGGCGCATGACGGGCCGGGCGCCGCTGCGCAGCCGGGTCGGGAACGCGGCCATGCGCCTGACCTACCGCCTGGCGTCCGGGCAGGCCGTCTATGATACGCAGACCGGGCTGCGCGCGTTCACCGACCGGCTGGCGCCCTGGCTCCTGTCCGTGCCGGGCGACCGGTATGAATACGAGATGAGCGCGCTGCTGCGCGCTCCGCACGAAGGGGTCCGGCTGATCGAGGAGGAGATCCCGACCGTCTATCTGGACGGGAACCGGTCCTCGCATTTTGACACGCTGCGCGATTCGGCGCGGATCTGCCGGGTGATCCGGGAGGAACGCCGCCGGCAGCGCCGGGAGGACGCCGCGGCCCGGTCCGTCCCGGCCGGGGAGAAAGACGGGCCGGAGGAAACGGCCGCGTCCGCGCGTCAGTTCGGGAAGTTCAGTCTGGCTTCTTTCGCGGGCTTTTTGACGGACCTGGGGGTCTATACGGCCCTGACGGCGGTGTTCGGCACGGCCTCCGCGGCCCTGCTGGCGGCCAACGTGCTGGCGCGGTGCGTGAGCGGGACCGTCAATTTCCTGCTGAACCGCCGCCTGGTCTTCCGGAGCCGGAAGCCCGTCCTGCAGAGCGCCGCGCGGTATGCCCTGCTTGCGCTGGCCGTCCTGGCCGCCAACAGCGGACTGCTGCTCCTGCTGACCCAGGTGTGCGGCCTGGCGGCGGTGCCGGCCAAGATCCTGACGGAGCTGAGCTGCTTTTTGGCAAGCTTTGTATGCCAGCGGCTCGTGGTATTTGCCCCGGAGAAGGGGAAGGATTCCGAAACGGAGGTGATTCAGGTGAAAAAAGAGACAAAGCGCCGCGGGCGCGGCCGGTGGGTGCCGGTCTATCTGGCGCTGCTGCTGGCGTTCACGGTCTATACCGTGATGGATACATTCGTGATCGAGCGGGTCTATACGCCGGTCACGGCAACGGCCGGGACTTCTTCGGCCGCTGTGTCCGGGGAGGCGTCCGGATCCGGCACGTCGTCCGAAATGAAGGCGGAGACGGAAGCGGGAGCCGGGACCGCGTCGGAGGCGGAGACCGGCGCGGAAACGGAGCGCAGCCTCGTGGCAGACAGTTCGGGCCGGACGCACCGGCACGGGTCCCGGACCCGGTCGGGCAGTGCGGACAGCGCGTCCGACAGTACGGCAGGCAGCAGCGGGACCGCAGAGAACAGCGAATCGCAGGGAACGCAGGCGGCGGTCACCGCGACATCGTATCAGGATGAGAATCTGCAGATCACGCTGACGACGCTGCGCCGCTGCGACACGACGGTCTACGCGGCCGAAGTGGCGGGCGATCCGTCGCTTCTGAAGACCGCGTTCGCCAAAGGCGCCTACGGGCGGAACGTGACGGCCAAAACGTCGGAAACGGCCGCGCAGGCCGGCGCGATCCTCGCGGTCAACGGGGACTACTACGGCGCGCAGGAGAAAGGCTACGTGATCCGCGGCGGCGTCCTGTACCGCGATACGGCCGTCAGCGGGCGGGAGGACCTCGTGATCTGGGCGGACGGATCCATGGAGATCGTCTGCGAGGACGATGTCACGGCGCAGGAGCTGCTGGCCGCGGGCGCGCGGGAGGTGCTGTCGTTCGGGCCGGGCCTGGTCGAGGACGGTCAGATCAGCGTGACGGAGAGCGAGGAAGTGGGCAAAGCCATGGCCTCCAATCCGCGCACCGCGATCGGCGTGCTCGAAAACGGTAACTATATCCTGGTCGTCTCGGACGGCCGGACCGAGGAGAGCGAGGGCCTAAGCCTGTACGAGCTCGCGCAGGTCATGCAGGAGCTCGGCGCGGTCACCGCGTACAATCTGGACGGGGGCGGATCGTCGGCCATGGTCTTCAACGGACAGCTGGTCAACAAGCCCACTACGAGCGGAAGCTCGATCAAGGAAAGGAGCGTGAGCGACATTGTTTATATCGGATATTGACGCGGAAGGGAGGAGCTTCCTTCGAAGCGGCCGGGGCTACCTGATTCTGGCTGCGGCCGTCCTGGTCGGAGGCCTGGTCTATGAGCATTTCAGCTTCGGCGTGCTGTCGGTCTTCATGCTCGGCGCGTGGCTGATCCCGCTGCTGTGCGGCTGCGTTCCGAACGGGCTCTGGGCCCACCGGGTCCTGCCGCGGCCGGAGACCGGCGTGCGGCGGCTCCTGCTGGCCGGCATCGCCACCTGGACGGCCGGGAGCCTGCTGCAGGGGGCACTGGAGATCTACGGGACCACGAACCGCCTGATGGCCGTATACGCGGCGGCCGGCGCGGCGCTTCTTGCGGCCTCGGCCGCTGCCTATGTCCGCGGCCTGCTGCGGGCCCGCGCAGAGAGGTAAGAGCCGGGGGCGCCTTCGGGCGCCCCTTTCGATTTTGTTTCGGATGGGTCCGGAGACTTGCGGTGTTGTCAAAAATGCAGTAAACTATTGCCATGGAAAAAATGTCGATCGGGCTTTGGGCCCATGCAAAGATCAACCTCGGGCTGGACGTGACCGGACGGCGCGGGGACGGATATCACCTGCTCCGCACGGTCATGCAGTCGATCGGTCTGGCGGACCGCGTCTTTCTGGAAAGGACGGCGGAGCCGGGGATCGCGCTGGACTGCGGAGACGCTGCGCTGGCGGCCGACGAGACCAACCTTGCCTGGCGGGCCGCGGCCCTGTTCTTCCGGGAGACGGGCGTTTCCGGAGGCGTCCGGATCCGGCTGGAAAAACATATCCCGATGGGCGCGGGCCTGGCCGGCGGAAGCACCGACGCAGCAGCCGTGCTGACCGGGATGGACCGGCTCTTTGACACCGGACTGGGGCTGGAGAAGCTTCAAACGATGGGCGTGCGTCTCGGCGCGGATATCCCGTTCTGCCTGCAGGGCGGGACGCTTCTGGCCGAGGGGATCGGCGAGGTCCTGACCCCGCTGCCGCCCTGCGGCGATCTGACGGTCCTGCTTGCCAAGCCCGGCGCGTCGGTCTCGACGCCGGCCGTCTACCGCGCGCTCGACGCGATGGATCCGCCGCATCCGGATATCGACGGGCTGATCCGCGCGCTCGGAGACGGCAGCGTGCCGGGAGCGGATCCTGCCTGCGTGCCGGGAGCGGATCCTGCCTGCGTGCCGGGAGCCGGAGCAGCCGAGGAAGCCGGGACATCGGCCGCGGAGCGGCTCGCCCCGTATCTCGGGAACGTGCTCGAGGACGTGACGGCGCCGCAGATCCCGGTCATCGGCCGGATCGAGGAAGCCATGCGCCGGGCCGGCGCGGCCGGGGCATGCATGAGCGGGAGCGGTCCCACGGTCTTCGGACTGTTTGCGGACCGGGACGCGGCGCAGCGCGCGCGGGAGGCGCTGGAGGCGGAGGACTTCGGGGAACCGCTGTTTCTCGCGGTGACGCAGGCCTGCGCGCAGAGCATCGAAGAGATCAAATGAACGAGCCGGCCGGCGGGCCGGATGACAGACAGGACGGGGAGGGACCCAATGGAACGATGGGAGAGACCCGGGGAGATCAACTGCGTGGAGCGGCACAGCCGCCTCGTGATCGACGCGCAGGCCATGCGGGAGAACTGGAGCGTCGTACGGGCGCAGACGGCCGGCGAGGTCATCGCGGTCGTGAAAGAGAACGGATACGGTCTGGGCCTGCGGAACGTCTATGATATCCTGGCCGGGACGGATGTGAGATATTTCGGCGTGACCGGCGCCCGGGAGGCGCTTGCGCTGCGCAGCTACGGCTGGACCGGCGAGATCCTGATGATGACGCCCCCTCTGACATGGGAGGAGGCGGAGCCGCTGGTCCGCGCGAACGTGATCCTCGCGCTCGAGAGCGTGGAGCAGGCGGATCTTCTGGAAGAGATCGGCCGGTCTCTGGGCATCCGCCCGCGGGTCCATGTCAAGATCGATACCGGCATGGGCCGGTACGGCTTCTACTATGATCACATCCCGCGGCTGTCGGGATACGCGCGCACGCTCCGGTTCGAGGGCGCCTTCAGCCATCTGGCCGGCAAGCCGCACGGGTATGAACAGCAGGTCTCCCTGCAGGCCCAGCGGTTCGACGTCGCGATCGAGGCCCTGCGGGCGCAGGACCTGGACGTGCGGTTCACGCACCTGTGCAATTCCCGCGGGACCATGACCTTCGGCGATATGGGCTTTGCGGGCGTGCGCGCCGGCACGGCCCTGCTCGGCAAGACGCAGCCCCGCAAAGGTCTGCGCGAGGCGGTCTGGCTGGAGAGCGAGATCTATGACGTGACGGAGCGGCCCAAGGGCTGGCCCGTCAGCTATCAGAGCCGCGAGGTGCTGAGCCGGGACAGCCGGCTCGGGATCGTGCGGGCCGGCCACGGAGACGGCATCGGCATCGGATATGTGGACGGGCACGATACGCTGGTCCACGGCGTGCTGTCCGCGGCCAAGCACGGCGTGCGGCCGTCGCTGGACCGGATGACCGTGAGCGTGCGCGGGAAGCGCCTGCCGGTCCTCGGGAAGTGCGGCGTGGCCCACACGATCGTGGACCTGACCGATTCGGACGCCGAGGCCGGCGATACCGTGCGCTTTTCGGTGAATCCGCTGCTCGTGAGCCCGTACGTGGAAAAGACCGTGTTCACCGAGAGCCCGGAGCGGGAGACGGCGCGGCGGCCGCGGTCTGGAAAACGTTGACAGGGCAGAGCGGATCAAAAGGCGGAGAGGACTGGCAGGGGCGCGGATCAGCGCCTTCGGGACCGGGAACGCCGTTGGGAAAGGAGAGGGGCCAGGAGTCCCGATGAGAGACATGGAGAAAGAACAGATCCGGCAGATCCTCGCGGTCTGCGATCATACGCTGCTGGCCCCGCAGGCCACGTGGGAGCAGATCCGCGCGATCTGCGACGACGGCCTGCGCTATCACACCGCATCGGTCTGCATCCCGCCGTGCTTCGTGGAAGCCGCGCGGACTTATATCGATGAAGAGCAGGCAAAGGCCCGCGCCGCGTCCGGAAAGCCCGGAGCGGCCGGCGCGGAGCCGGAAAGCGGCGCGGCTCCGCTGCGCGTCTGCACGGTGATCGGCTTCCCGAACGGGTACATGACGCCCGGGGCCAAAGCCTTCGAAGCGGAGGACGCGGTGATCCGTGGCGCCGACGAGATCGACATGGTCCTGAACATCGGCCGGCTGAAGGAAAAAGACCGGGATTATCTTGTCCGCGAGATCCGGAAGGTCAAAGAGGCCTGCCGCGGGCGCGTGCTCAAGGTGATCATCGAGACCTGCCTGCTGACGCAGGAGGAGAAGCTCCTGGCCTGCGAGGCCGTGACCGAGGCCGGCGCGGACTTCATCAAGACGTCGACCGGCTTTTCGACCGGGGGCGCCACCGCGGAGGACGTGGCGTTCCTGCGGGCGCACGTGGGGCCGCAGGTGAAGGTCAAGGCGGCCGGCGGCATCGGCTCGCTCGAGACCGCGGCCGAGTTCATGCGGCTCGGGGCGGACCGGCTGGGCACCAGCCGGATCGTGAAGATCGTCAAAGAACAGGGGCTGCTGTAAGGCGGCTCCGGCCGGACGGGAGACCGGAAAGGCCGCAGGAGAGCGGTCCCGGCCGGACAGAGAGCAGGAAGGGCCGCAAGGAAGGCGGCCCCGGAGGAGACAGACTGCGGGCGGAGGAAAGCCGCCGGCGGGAGGGGATCATGGCGTTTACGCATCTGCATGTGCATACCGAATACAGCCTGCTGGACGGCATGTCGCGCCTGAGCGAGATCGCCGAGGCCGCGAAGGCGCTGGGCATGGACAGCCTGGCGATCACCGACCACGGCGTCATGTACGGCGTGATCGGCTTTTATAAGGCATGCAAAAAAGCCGGGATCAAGCCGATCATCGGCTGCGAGATCTACGTGGCGCCCGGATCGCGCTTTGACCGGGAGCCCGGCCAGAGCGAGGACCGCTATTACCATCTGGTCCTGCTCGCGGAGAACGATACCGGCTACCATAACCTGATGAAGATCGTCTCGCGCGGCTTCGTGGACGGGTTCTATTACCGGCCGCGCGTGGACTATGAAGTGCTGCGGACCTATCACGAAGGCATCATCTGCCTGTCGGCCTGCCTGGCCGGCGAGGTGCAGAAGAATCTGGCCCGCGGCTTCTACGAAGAAGGAAAGAAGGCCGCCCTGCGCTACCGGGATATCTTCGGGGACGGCAATTTCTTCCTTGAGCTGCAGGATCACGGCATCCCGGAGCAGAAGACCGTCAACATGAGCCTGCTGCGCCTGTCGCAGGAGACCGGGATCCCGCTCGTCGCGACGAACGACGTGCACTATATCTATGAAAAGGACGCCGAGGCGCACGACCTGCTGCTCTGCATCCAGACCGGCAAGAAGGTCCAGGACGAGGACCGGCTGCGCTACGAGGGCGGCCAGTATTACCTGAAGAGCGAGGCCGAGATGCGGGAGCTGTTCCCGTACGCGCAGGAAGCGCTCGACAATACCGCGAAGATCGCGGAGCGGTGCTGCGTCGAGATCGAGTTCGGCGTGCAGAAGCTCCCGAAGTTCGACGTCCCGTCCGGCTATACGTCGGAAGAGTACCTGGAAAAGCTTTGCGCCGAGGGCTTCGCGCGGCGCTATCCGGACGCGGACGCGGACCTGAAGGCGCGGCTGCGCTATGAGCTGGACACGATCCGCCGCATGGGCTACGTCGACTATTTCCTGATCGTCTGGGACTTCATCAAATACGCGAAGGATCACGGGATCAGCGTGGGCCCGGGCCGCGGCAGCGCGGCCGGCTCGATCGTCGCCTACGCGCTGGACATCACGACGATCGACCCGATCCGCTACCAGCTGCTGTTCGAACGCTTCCTGAACCCCGAGCGCGTGTCGATGCCCGATATCGACGTCGACTTCGAGTTCGAGCGCCGGCAGGAAGTCATCGACTATGTGGTGGAAAAATACGGGAAGGACCAGGTGGTCCAGATCGTGACGTTCGGTACGATGGCCGCGCGCGGCGTCCTGCGGGACGTGGGGCGCGTGATGGACCTGCCGTACGCCTACTGCGACAACGTCGCGAAGATGGTCCCGGCCGAGCTCAACATCACGATCACAGCCGCGCTCGAGAAGAACCCCGAGCTGCGCACGCTCTATGAGACAGATCCGCAGGCCCGGCGGCTGATCGATATGTCGCTGCGCCTTGAGGGCCTGCCGCGCCATACGTCGATGCACGCGGCCGGCGTCGTGATCAGCCGCATGGCCGTGGACGAATACGTGCCGCTCTCCCGCGGCGGGGACGGCGCGGTCACGACTCAGTATACGATGACCGAGCTCGAGGAGCTGGGCCTTCTGAAGATGGATTTCCTGGGCCTGCGCACGCTGACCGTGGTGCGCGAGGCCGCGGAGGAGGCCTCGCGGCACGCGGGGCGCCGCATCGATCCCGACTCGCTCGACTACGCCGACCCGAAGGTCTTCGAATACATCTCGAGCGGCCGGACCGAGGGCGTGTTCCAGCTCGAGAGCGCCGGGATGAAGAGCTTCATGAAAGAGCTGCGGCCGGGCAGCCTGGAAGACGTGATCGCCGGCATCTCACTGTACCGGCCGGGCCCGATGGATTTCATCCCGCGCTATTTGAAGGGCAAGAACGACCCGGCCAGCATCCGCTATGACTGTCCGCAGCTCGAGCCGATCCTGAAGCCCACCTACGGCTGCATCGTCTATCAGGAGCAGGTCATGCAGATCGTGCGGGACCTGGCCGGCTACACGCTGGGCCGGAGCGACCTCGTGCGCCGCGCGATGTCCAAGAAAAAGGCCGACGTGATGGCCCGCGAACGGCAGAATTTCGTCTACGGGAATCCCGATGAGCATGTCAAGGGCTGCCTGGAGAACGGCATCCCCGAGGCCACCGCGAACCTGATCTACGACGAGATGACGGACTTCGCGAAATACGCGTTCAACAAATCCCACGCGGCCTGCTATGCCGTGGTGGCGTACCAGACGGCCTGGCTCAAGTATTATTATCCGAAGGAGTTCATGGCCGCGCTGATGACGTCGTTCCTCGAGAACATCTCGAAGGTCTCGGAATACATCCAGGTCTGCCGCCAGATGGGGATCCCGATCCTGCCTCCGGACGTGAACGAGGGTGAGGCGGGCTTCACGGCCTCGGAAAGGGGCATCCATTACGGCCTGTGCGCGATCAAGGGGATCGGCCGCGGCGTGGCCGACGCGATCCGCGCCGAGCGCGAGGAGAACGGCCCCTACCGCGACCTCAAGGATTTCATCTACCGCCTGTCGAACCGGGAAGTCAACCGGCGCACGCTCGAGAACTTCATCAAGGCCGGCGCGATGGACTGCCTGCCCGGCACGCGCAAGGAGAAGATCCTGGCCGCGCCGGAACTGTTGGACCGCAAGAACCGCGAGAACAAGACCGTGATCACGGGGCAGATGACGCTGTTCGATCTGGCCGGCGAGGAAGAGAAGGCCTCCTTCGAGGACGCGCTGCCGCAGGCCGGAGAGTTTGACAAGGCGCAGCTGCTCGCGTTCGAGAAGGAAGTGCTGGATTTCTACCTGTCCGGGCATCCGCTCGAGATGGATGAGGAAAAGATCAAAAAGAACGTGACGGCGGTCAGCCGGGACTTTGAGGAAGACGAGGAAGGCCGCCCGCGGCTGACAGACGGGGCGGAGGCCGTGATCGGCGGGATCATTGCCGAAAAGCGGCTCAAGAGCACGAAGAACAATCAGATGATGGCGTTCCTGACCATCGAGGACATGGTCGGGACCGTGGAGGTCCTGGTCTTCCCGCGGGACTACGAGGCCTGCGGGGCCATGCTCCAGCCGGAGGAACGGGTCTTCATCCGCGGACGCGTCTCGCTTGAGGAGGGCGCCAAGGGCAAGCTGATCTTCGGGCAGGCCGTGCGCTTTGCGGATGTGCCGCGCGAGGTCTGGCTGAAGTTTCCGGACAAGCAGGCCTATTTCGCGGCGGCGGAGCGCATCGAGAACGCGGTGCGGCTTTCGGACGGGAAAGACCAGGTGGTGATCTATGTGGAGGAGGGGCGCCAGGTCAAGCGCCTGCCGGCCTCGCAGACGGTCTGCATCGATGAGGCGCTTCTGGCAGATTTCACAGCGATCGCGGGCCAAAACAATGTCAAAGTCGTGGAAAAGAGCATTGAATTTCCGGCGGTAAAGCGGTACAATCGGAACGATACGATTCGCAGATAAAGCAGCAAAACGGCTGATGCGCGGCCGGGCCGGAAAGCCCGCCGGGCAGGCCTCCGACCATGCCGGACAAGGGCCCGGCAAAGGAGAGAGATATGGCAGGAAACATCAAGACGATCGGTGTCCTGACGAGCGGCGGCGACGCGCCGGGCATGAACGCGGCCATCCGCGCCGTGGTCCGGACCGCGCTGCATCACGGTCTGTCCGTCAAGGGGATCCGCCGCGGCTACGCGGGTCTTCTGAAGGAAGAGATCGAGGATATGAACACCTACTCGGTGTCGGATATCATCGGACGCGGCGGTACCATCCTGTACACGGCCCGCTGTCCGGAGTTCCTGGACCCGGAGGTCCAGAAGAAGGCCGTGGACATCCTGAAAAAGCACGGGATCGACAGCCTCGTCGTGATCGGCGGAGACGGCTCGTTCCGCGGCGCGCAGGCGCTCGCGAACCTCGGGATCAATACGGTCGGCGTGCCCG
>CACXFD010000158.1 GCA_902766845.1 uncultured Lachnospiraceae bacterium
TTTATTTGTAAGATCAAGAGCTTCATCAAGAGTTTTGCCCTTGATCAGTTCTGTTGCCATTGAACTGGTAGCGATCGCGCTGCCGCATCCGAAGGTTTTGAATTTGACGTCCTCGATCCTGTCATCTCTGATCTTGAGGTACATCTTCATGATGTCGCCGCACTTGGCGTTTCCGACCTCTCCGACTCCGTCCGCGTCTTCGATCACGCCGACGTTGCGCGGGTGGCGGAAATGATCCATGACCTTTTCACTGTATAATGCCATCTTCCGGATCCTCCTTTACAGGATGAACGGCGTCTTGCCGCTCATCAGGTCCCGCCAGACCGGCGAGAAGCCGCGCAGATACTCCACTACTTCCGTCACGTTCCGAATGATATAATCGACCTGCTCCTCGGTGATGTCCTCGCCGAGGCTCAGTCGGAGAGATCCGTGAGCGACGTCGTGGACACGGCCGATGGCCAGCAGCACATGGCTCGGGTCCAGGGACCCGGACGTACAGGCGCTTCCCGAAGAGGCGCAGATGCCGCGGTCATCCAGCAGAAGCAGGAGAGACTCGCCCTCGATGCCTTCAAAACAGAAGTTGACGTTGCCGGGCAGGCGCTTTTCGGCGTCGCCGTTCAAAGCCGAATGCGGGATCTTCGAGAGGCCCGCGATCAGCCGGTCGCGCAGCGCGGACTGGGGGGCGGCATTCTGTTCCCGGTGGGCGGCCGCTTCGGTCAGCGCCACGGCCATCGCAGCCACGGCCGGGGTGTTCTCGGTGACGGCCCGCTTGCCGCGCTCCTGCGCGCCGCCCTCGATCAGGTTCGTCAGCTTCACGCCCTTCCGGGCGTACAGGAAGCCGATGCCCTTGGGACCGTGGAACTTGTGGGCGGAAGCGGAGAGGAGGTCGATGTTGTCCGCTTTGACGTCGATCGGCAGATGCCCCATGGCCTGCACCGCGTCGGTGTGGAACAGGACGCCGTGCTCGCGGCAGATCCGTCCGATCTCGCGGATCGGCTGGATCGTGCCGATCTCATTGTTCGCGAACATGACCGTGACCAGACAGGTGTCGTCCCGCAGCGCCGCTTCGACCTCCTCGGGCCGCACGAGGCCGTCCGTGTGGACGTCCAGCAGCGTGACCTCGAAGCCTTCCGACTCCAGACGCTTCAGCGTATGGAGCACGGCGTGGTGCTCAAAAGCCGTCGAGACGATGTGCCGTTTTCCGGCCTTCTTCCCGAGCTCCGCCGCAGAGCGGATCGCCTGGTTGTCTGCCTCGCTCCCGCCCGACGTGAACAGGATCTCCCGCGGATCCGCGCCGATCACGGCGGCGATCTCCTGACGGGCCTGCTCGAGGACTTCCCTGGCGCGCTGGCCCAGCTCATAAAGGCTGGATGGGTTCCCGTACTGCTGCTCCAGACATCGGACCATCGTGGCCAGGGCAGCCGGGCTCATGGGGGTGGTGGCGGCATTGTCCGCGTAGATCATCATGAGTCTTCTCCTGAATCGGTATTTGTCTCGAACTTTGGGTCCCGCCGGCCGTATCCTTCGGCTGACCCGTAACCTCTGATCGCAGTATACGCCTATTTACCTACCACGTCAATAGGTAAAATAAAACAAAAAAGACTTGCCTTTTCGAATTACCCTTGGGTATAATAGGTAAATAGAACGGACACACCGGGCCGTCCGGAGACCGGTCCCGGCCGCCGCGGCGCCCGGGAAAGCGGATGGCCGGTGCAGCCGACAGGGAGAGAGGAAGGCCGGTTCAGCCGTCCGGAAAGGAAGGAGCAGAGATGATCTCGACCAAAGGAAGATATGCGCTGCGTGTGATGATCGATCTGGCGGACCATGCCGGGGAAGGGCACATCCCGCTCAAGGAGATCGCGGAGCGGCAGGAGATCTCCAAAAAGTATCTGGAGATCATCGTCAAGGACCTGGTGGCCGGCGGGCTCGTGACCGGCGTGAGCGGAAAGGGCGGCGGATACTGCCTGGTGCGCCGGCCGGAGGAGTATTCGGTCGGAGAGATACTGGAAAAGACGGAGGGGTCGCTGGCGGCCGTTGCGTGCCTTTCAAAAGACGTGCTGCCGTGCCCGCGGGCCGCGGAATGCCGGACGCTTCCGCTCTGGGCGGAGTATGACCGGCTGATCCATGACTTCTTTTACGGCAAGAAGCTCAGCGACCTGACCGGTCAGAGAGGAATTTGACGTGGCCGGCTGGAAAAGAGGACACGCAACAGATGATAGAAGAGGCCGCGGGAGCCCGCGGCCTCTTTCTTATCTCAGAACTTTTTCCAGGTGCGCGGCAGGAACAGCACGAGCAGCGGGAACAGCTCCAGACGGCCGGCCAGCATGTCGAAGATCAGGACACATTTGGCCGGGGCCGTATAGACGGAATAGTTGGCGGCCGGCCCCACGAGATCCAGGCCCGGGCCGATGTTGTTCAGCGTGGCTGCGACTGCGGACAGGTTGGTGGAGGTCCCGAGCCCCTGGATCGAGATCAGCAGGAACGAGACCGCGAAGATCAGCACGTAGACGGCCAGGAACGTGTTTGTAGAGTGGACTACCTCGCGCTCGAGCGGCTTTCCGTCCATGTGGACCTTGCGGACCGCGTGCGGATGCAGCATGGCCTGGAACTCGAGCCGGATGTTCTTGAGCAGGATCAGCAGGCGGGAGACCTTCATGCCGCCGCCGGTGGAGCCGGCGCAGGCGCCGCAGATCATCAGCAGGAGCAGAATCGTCCGGGACAGCTCCGGCCAGGCGCTGAAGTCCCGGGTGGAGTAGCCGGTCGTCGTGATGACGGAGCCTACCTGGAACGCCGCGTGGTGGAAGGCTTCGAACGCGGTCGGCGAGAGCTTCAGCGTGTTCAGCGTGATCACGAGCACCGACGCTGCGATGATCCCCAGATACGCGCGGACCTCCTCGCTCTTGAAAGCCTGCCGGACGTTCTTCGTCAGCAGCAGGAAATAGAGGTTGAAGTTGACGCCGAACAGGATCATGAAGACCGTGATGATGCCCTGCTGGAGCACGGTGTAGGAGGCGATGCTGTCATTGCGGATCCCGAAGCCGCCGGTGCCGGCCGTGCCGAAGGTCAGCACGAGGCTGTCGAACACGGGCATGCGGGCGAGCAGCAGCAGGATGACCATCAGGACCGTCATGCCCAGATAGATCTGATACAGGACCTTGGCCGTGGAGCGCACCTTGGGCACCAGCCGGCTCACGGACGGGCCCGGGCTCTCCGCCTTCATGATGTTCATCGGCGTGCCGCCGGCCAGCGGCAGCAGCGAGAGCAGGAAGACCAGGACGCCCATGCCTCCGATCCAGTGCGTGAAGCTGCGCCAGAACAGGATGCAGCGCGGCAGGCCCTCGACGTCCGGCAGGATGCTGGCCCCGGTGGTCGTGAAGCCGCTGACGGTCTCAAACAGCGCGTCCACCGGATGGGTGATGGCGCCGGACAGCATAAACGGCAGGCTTCCGAAGACGGACAGCGCCAGCCAGGACAGGGCCACGGTGACCATGGCCTCCCGGACGTAGAAGACTCTGGCCGTAGGCTTTTTGAACGTCAGCGGGAAGCTGGCGGCCAGGCCGATCAGCGCGGACCAGAGGATGGGCCAGGCCGCGGCCTCCCGGCAGATGAGCCCCGTTATGAACGAAGGCAGCATCAGTCCGGCTTCGATTCGCAGGACCCAGCCGATGATGTAAAAACAGATCGCGTAATTCATCGCAGGTTATCTCCCGGGGACCGGCCGCGCAAACGGCCCGCAGGCTGTTTGCGCGCCCGGTCCGCTCTTTCCTTACCGCAGGATGTCTTCGATGTCCTGCAGGCCCGCATGCGTGGTGACCACGATGACCGTGTCCCCGACCTCGAACGTATCGCGGCCGCGCGGGACCAGGATGGTGCCGTGGCGGTTGATGCAGCCGACCAGCAGATTGTCCTTCAGGTCCAGGTCCATCAGCGGCGTGCCGGTGAACTTGCAGGTGTCCCGGATCGTGAATTCCAGCGCCTCGGCCTGGTCGTCCAGGATCCGGTAGAGGGTCTCCACATTGGAACCGATCGAGTTCTGCATCGCCCGCACATACTGCAGGATGTAATCCGAAGTGACGGATTTCGGGAAGATGACCGAACCGATGTCCAGCTCTTCGAGGATGTTGTCGAAATCCATCCGCGAGATCTTTGTGATCAGCTTGCCCTGCGTGTGCTTTTTGGCAAAGAGCGAGAGCAGGATGTTCTCCTCGTCCATGTTCGTCATGGCCACGAAGGCCTCGGCATGCGTCAGGCCTTCCTCAAGGAGCAGTTCCCGGTTGGTGCCGTCGCCGCAGATGACCGTGGCGGCCGGCAGCAGGTCGGAGAGCTCTTCGCAGCGCTCCATGTTCTTCTCGATGATCCGCACGTCGATGTGCATGCTAAGCAGCATCTTCGCGAGATAATAGCCCATCTTGCCGCCGCCCACGAGCAGGGCGTTTCTGACCTGGTTGGTCTTCAGGCCGATGGCAGCAAAGAACTGCGCGGCGTTCTGGGGCGTCGCGATCAGCGAGATCGTGTCATCGTTCTTCAGGACAAAGGAGCCGTCCGGGATGATGACCTGACCGCCGCGCTGGACGCCGCAGATCAGGATGTCCGCGCGGAAGCGCTCCGCGAGCGTGCTGATAGCGGCCCCGTCCAGACCGAATTCCGGCTGGGCCTTGAACTTCAGCAGCTCCACGCGCCCTTTGGCGAACGTGTCGATCGTGATGGCGGACGGGAAGCGCAGCAGGCGGGAGACTTCCGCCGCGGCCGCGTATTCGGGATTGATCGTCATCGAGATCCCGAGTCTTTCCTTAATAAAATCCAGTTCCTGGCTGTAGACCGGGTTGCGCACGCGCGCGATGGTCTGGCAGTGTCCGGTCTTCTGGGCGATCAGGCAGCACAGCAGGTTCAGCTCGTCCGAGTCCGTGACCGCGATCACGATATCCGCCTCGGCGATGCCGGCCTCCATCTGGACGCTGATATTGGCGCCGTTGCCGACGATCTGCAGGGCGTCGATCTCTTCGGGCACCTTCTGCATGCGCTCGGCGTCGACGTCGACGAGCGTGAGGTCATGTTCGCGGTAGAGCTTGCGGGCCAGGTTGATGCCGACCTTGCCGCATCCGATGATGATGATCTTCATAAGCGTTTGCTCCGCGGCCGCAGGGCGGCCGTGTTATCCTTATTTAATATGTGTTGTTCGAAGACGGTTCCTTTTTGCCTACAGATACTAAATTATAGCACAGTCCGGCGCGGGAGGAAACCTCTTTTTATAAGAGGGGGCCCGGGTCCGGCCGAAAGGAGAGGTGAGACGGTAAAAGAGGCCCCATTCCGGCCATATTTGTTATATCGCGGCGGGAATGGGGCCATATCTTGGGATTATAACAGAGGACTACTAAAGAATATTAAGTTTTGAGGGCATAGAATTGACTTTTTTAGTTTACATAGGTAAAATAGAAAA
>CACXFD010000159.1 GCA_902766845.1 uncultured Lachnospiraceae bacterium
CAAGCTGGCGGGCGGCACCATCAACATCGCCGTGGCCTCCCTGGCCGTGTTCTTCGCGCTGGGCTTCGTCTTCCTGAAGATCTCCGATAAGCAGCCGGTGAAGAACCGCTGAGAGACGCAGGCCCGTCCGGACCGCCTGTGACTGCCCCGCTTTACGGCGGGGCAGTTTTTTTGCGCCGGGCTTCGCGGAGCGGGACGCCATTAAGTTTTGTTTCAGTTTTTGCGCGTAATATGGTATGATAAGAAATGTATCCCGATCCGCGGACATCCTGTCCGGCTCCGGACGCCGCGGCCGCATCGCCTGCCGCATCGCCTGCCGCGGGGCCGGCCGCATCGGCCCGTCCGGCCTTCCGCGGATCCCATGTTTCTTCAAAGGAGCGATCTTCCATGACTGTGATCTGCGAATACTGCAACCAGGCCTCTGACGGCGAAAGCCGGACCTGCCCGTACTGCGGCGCGGCGCTTCCCATCATTGAAACGGCCTCTGCCGCGGCAGACGCCTCCGCGGCGTCCGGCGCGGCCGGCCTGTCCGATTACCGCCTCGTGCTGGTCTCCTGCGGGACCTGCTCCAAGTCCACGGCCAGGTCCCTGCTGCAGGACATCCTCGGCTATTCGCGTACGGAAGCCTATCAGCTGACGGATCAGCTGCCTGCCGAGATCGCGGGCGGCCTGACGCAGGCACAGGCGCTGGACCTGTCCCGCACGCTGACCGAATACGGCCTGAACGTGGCGCTCTACCGCGGCACGGACTATACAGACCTCGGAGACGACGCGCAGGCGTCGGTCTTCGGAGACGGCGGCTCCCTGCTGCCCTCGGTCCTGGCCACGCTCGCCACGCTGACGATGGCGAACCGCGTGCGCCGCATCCTGCCCTGGCCCCATCCGGCGCCGGAGCAGCACCTGTTCCGCCCCCGCTTCACGCCCGGTCCGGCGCCGGCCTACCAGCGTCCGGCCATCCGTCGTCCCCGCGTGACCGGCGCGCCGGTCACGCCCAGACCCGCACAGGATTCAAAGCCGCAGGGCGGCTACCATAAGCCGTCACAGGGCGGCAATCACAAGCCTTCGCAGGGCGGCTACCGCAAGTCTTCTTCCTCGCAGGGAGGGCCGGGTCAGAGCTCGCAGGGCGGTTATCGCCGGTCGTCGCAGGGCGGCCAGGGCGCGCAGGGCGGCTACCACAGACCTTCCTCTTCACAGGGTACTCCGGGCGGCTACCGCAAGTCTTCTTCCTCGCAGGGCGGGCCGGGCGGCTATCGCCGGGCCGGCCAGGACAGCGGCCGCAGCAGCTTTGGCAGCCGCAGCGGAAACAGCAGTTTCGGAAGCCGCGGCGGAAGCGGCACGCGCTCGAACGGAAGCGGCCGCAGCGGCGGCTTCGGAGGCCGTTCGGGTGGATCCGGAGGCCGTTCGGGCGGACCCGGCGGACGTTCGGGCGGACGCTCGGGAGGCGGACGTTCGGGAGGACCCGGCGGACGCTGAGCCTGAGGATCACAAAACAAGACCGGAACATCGTTCATCGATGTTCCGGTCTTTTGCTGTTCTTACGGGACGCCCTGTTTCACCGGCCCCCGTTTCACCGGGCCCACTGTTTTACCGGGCCCCTGTTACGCCGGGTGCTGTTTCACCAGCCCTGTTTCATCGGGCCCCGGCTATTCTGAGCGCTCCCGCGCCTTCCTTACTCGAACCGCAGCGCGTCGATCGGGTTCAGCTTGCTGGCCTTGACGGCCGGCACCAGGCCGAACACGATGCCGATCAGCATCGAGAACACGACCGCGATCACGCAGGCCGGCACACTGATGGCCACCGGCATGGACATGACGCTCGCGAGCATGTACGCAAGGCCGATGCCGCAGGCCACGCCCAGCAGGCCGCCGAGGCTCGTCAGCACGGCTGCCTCGGTCAGGAACTGGCCCAGGATGCGCCGGCGCCGCGCGCCGATGGCCTTCTTCAGTCCGATCTCCCGCGTGCGCTCGGTCACGCTGACCAGCATGATGTTCATGACGCCGATGCCGCCGACCAGCAGCGAGATCCCGGCGATCCAGACCAGTTGGGAATTGGTCGTCGCGGTCAGGTTCTGCAGCTCCGCCGCGCGCTCCATCAGGTCGTTGGCCTGATAAGCGTAGCCCTTGGCGCCGTGGATCTGCTCCTCGGTCAGCAGGTCGGCCGCGCCCTTGCCGGCCTCGGTCATGTGGTCGGTCGAGCTCGCGCGGATCGCAACGGTCTGCGGTTCATCGAACTTATAGATGATCCCCCAGCAGGTGTCCGGGATGAAGACCGCTCCGGAGCTCGTATCCATATACATCTGATAGTCCATCAGGCTGTTGATCGTCGGCCCGTTTTCCGCCGTGTGGGAGACCACGCCGACGACCGTGAACGGCTCCCCGCCGATCTCCATGGTCTGGCCCACCGGGTCCGCGCCCGCGAACTGCTTGGTCGCGACCTTGTCTTCGAGGACCACGACCTTGCGCATCTGCAGGTAGTCATCGGGCGTGAAGCCGCGGCCGTTCATCACACGCAGCCCGTTCACGCTGAAATAATGGCTGTCCACGCCGTAGAGCGAACCGGTGAACTGGGTCTTGCCCACGTACACGTTCTCCGCCCAGCTGCGCATCAGATAGAGCGACGCGTCCGCCACGCCCGGCAGCTCGGTGATCTTCTGACGGGTCTCCTCCGTGATCACGCGCACGCCGTCCGGCACGGACATATAC
>CACXFD010000160.1 GCA_902766845.1 uncultured Lachnospiraceae bacterium
CATCACGTTCGAGGAATCGGAATACTTCATCAACGATTTCCGCCGCACCGGCGCCATCGACCGCACCGTGGTCTTCTCGAACCTCGCGAACGACCCGGCCGTCGAGCGTATCGCCACGCCCCGCATGGCGCTGACCGCCGCGGAATATCTGGCCTTTGACAAGGACATGCACGTGCTCGTCATCCTGACGGACATCACCAACTACGCGGAAGCCCTGCGTGAGGTGTCGGCCGCCAAGAAAGAGGTGCCGGGCCGCCGCGGCTATCCGGGCTACATGTACACCGACCTCGCGACCATGTACGAGCGCGCGGGCCGGCGCGTCGGGAAGAAGGGCTCCATCACGATGATCCCGATCCTGACGATGCCCGAAGACGACAAGACCCACCCGATCCCCGACCTGACCGGCTACATTACCGAAGGACAGATCATCCTGTCCCGCGAGCTGTACCGCAAGGGCCTGGTGCCTCCGGTGGACGTCCTGCCGAGCCTGTCCCGTCTGAAGGATAAGGGCATCGGCGCGGGCAAGACCCGTGAAGACCATGCCGGTACCATGAACCAGCTCTTCTCCGCCTACGCGGCCGGCAAGGAAGCCAAGGAGCTGATGACGATCCTCGGCGAAGCCGCTCTGACGGAAACGGACAAGAAGTACGCGGCGTTCGCGGACGCGTTCGAGAAGCGCTACGTCAACCAGGGCAACCAGACCAACCGCTCCATCGAGGAGACGCTGAACCTGGGCTGGGAGCTGCTCTCGCTGCTGCCCAAGTCCGAACTCAAGCGCGTCAAGCCCGAGCAGATCGAGAAGTACATGCCGAAGGAAGAAAAGAAGGAGGGCTGACATGCCCAAGACAGCTGTCACGCCCACGCGCATGGTGCTCAACCAGCTGAAAGGCCGGCTGCGCACCGCCACGCGGGGACACAAGCTCCTGAAGGATAAGCGCGACGAGGAGATGCGCCAGTTCATGGACATCGTCCGCCGCAACAAGGTGCTGCGCGAAAAGGTCGAGCAGGGCCTCACGGAGGCGTTCGCGGCCATGAGCATGGCCAGCGCCGTCATGAGCCCGAAGATGCTCGAGCAGAGCCTTCTGTACGCGTGCCGCAGCGCGTCGCTGGACGTGACGTACAAGAACATCATGAGCGTGAACGTGCCCGAATACCACTTCACGACCACCGGCGCCGACGAGCCGGGCCAGGGCGCCGCCCTCCCCTACGGCTTCGCGCAGACCAGCGGGGAACTGGACGACGCGATCGCCCGCCTCTACGAGGTCTTCAATGACATGCTCGAGCTCGCGGAGGTCGAAAAGACGATGCAGCTGCTCGCCGAAGACATCGAAAAGACCCGCCGCCGCGTCAATGCCCTTGAATACGTCATGATCCCCGAGCTGCAGGAGAACATCCACTACATCACGATGAAGCTCGCGGAGAATGAATCGTCCACCAAGGTCCGCCTGATGAAGGTCAAGGACATGGTCCTGCAGCAGGCGCACGATTTCCACTGAACCTGTCATGCCCTTTCCGCGGCCTTCGCGGGAAGGGCTTTTTCGAAGGAGGCTTTCAAGCATGACACTGCCGGAGATCTGCGAACACATCGCCCGGGTCCGGGACGGACTGGCGTCCGGTGAGATTCCCTTTGGGGACACGCTCCTGGAAAAGGCCTGGCTCACGACACCGGCCAAGGAGCTGGATCGGATCCTGCAGCCCGTGGCCGGCCTTCTGGACGCCGGAGAAGACGTACCGTCCGAAGCCCTCAAAAAGCTGATCAAGGACCTGGGCAATTTCAACAATTTTGCACAGGTGCCGGAGCTTCGGAGCATGCAGCGGGAGCTTCGCCGGTATCTGCAGAAGAACCCGTAAACTGAAACACAGAAAAAAGGAAGGAGCCCGCGGCTCCTTCCTTTTTTCTGTGCTCCGGTCAACATGCTCCGGTCACAGCTTGATATCGATCACGCGTCCGGTCACGCTGTACCGGTAATACCGCACGCCGGCCGCGTCGAACATGCGCTTGCTCGCGCGGACCA
>CACXFD010000161.1 GCA_902766845.1 uncultured Lachnospiraceae bacterium
AAGGTTCTGTTCTGGAAATGCGCGGCATATATAAATCGTTCCCCGGAGTAAAGGCTTTGCAGAACGTTGATTTCACCCTCTGCGAAGGCGAGATACACGCACTTATGGGAGAGAACGGCGCGGGCAAATCCACGCTGATGAAATGTCTGTTCGGCATCTACCATAAGGATGGCGGACGGATCAGCTATAACGGTCAGGAAGTCAATTTCACGGACCCCAAGCACGCCCTGGACAACGGCATCTCGATGGTGCACCAGGAACTGAACCAGGTGCTGGCGCGCAGCGTCATGGAGAACATCTGGCTGGGCCGCTTCCCTACCAAGGGCGGCTTCATCGACCACAAAAAAATGTATGAAGACACCAAGGTCATCTTTGACGACCTGGGGATCGACGTGGATCCCCGCGTGATCATCGGGAACCTGTCCGTCTCGCAGCGGCAGATGATCGAGATCGCGAAGGCGGTGTCCTATGATTCGAAGATTCTGATCTTTGATGAGCCCACCTCGTCCCTGACGGAGAACGAGGTCGACCATCTGTTTGAGATCATTAACCGGCTGCGTGACCGCGGCCTGGGTATGGTATACATCTCCCACAAGATGGATGAGATCTTCAAGATCGCGGATGAGATCACGATCATGCGCGACGGCAAGTGGATCCACACCGGGTACGTGAAGGACATGAACATGGACCAGATCATCGCCCTGATGGTCGGCCGTGACATGACGGACCGTTTCCCGGAGAAGACCAACGTCGTTTCGGACGAGGTCGTCCTGAAGGTGGAAGGCATGACAGGCGAATACGGCCCGACCGTGGAAGACGCTTCGTTCGAGGTCCATGCCGGCGAGATCCTCGGCGTGTCCGGCCTGGTCGGCGCGCGCCGCACGGAGCTGGTGGAGACCATCTTCGGCGTCCGCAAGCGCCGCTCCGGCAAGATCTTCTATAAAGGAAAGGAGATCACGATCAACGACCCGAAACAGGCCATCAAGTACGGCTTCGCGCTGCTGACCGAAGAGCGCCGCGCGACCGGTATCTTCGGAGACCTGAGCGTGCGTTTCAACTCCACGATCTCGCATCTGCCGGCCTACACGAAGTTCGGCGTTGTGAACAACAGCCGGATGCAGAAGGATACGCAGTGGGTCATCGACTCGATGGCGGTCAAGACCCCGAGCCAGCGCCAGGCCATCGCGAACCTGTCGGGCGGCAACCAGCAGAAGGTCATCATCGGCCGCTGGCTGCTGAACGATCCCGAGGTCCTGATGATGGATGAGCCGACCCGAGGCATCGACGTCGGCGCCAAATATGAGATCTATAAGCTGATGAACGATCTGGCGTCCCGCGGCAAGGCCGTCATCTTCGTTTCGTCGGAAATGCCGGAGCTGCTGGGCGTGGCGGACCGGATCATGGTCATGAGCAACGGCCATGTCGCCGGTTTCGTGGATCCGAAAGAAACGACTCAGGAAGAGATCCTGCGTCTGTCCGCCAAATATCTGTAAGGAGAGGGAGCATCATGGAAACTGCCAAGAAAAAAACTGATGTCAAGACCGTCCTGCTGAATAATGCGATCTACATTATCCTGCTGGTCATCATCGCCGTCATCGTCATCATGGAGCCGAGCTTCCTGAACATCCGGAACGCTTCCTTCATCCTGTCGCAGGCCTCCACCCGTCTGATCATCGCCCTCGGCGTGGCCGGGATCATCATCCTCGGCGGCACCGACCTGGCAGCCGGCCGTATGGTCGGTATGGCGGCTGTCATCGCCTGCTCGCTGCTGCAGGATCCGGACTCCGCGCTGCGCCTGTATGCGGATATGCCGCGCCTGCCGGTGCTCGTGCCGATCCTGCTGGCCATGGTCATCTGCGCGACCTTCTCCGTGATCCACGCCTTCTTCGTTTCCAAACTGAAGGTGCCGCCCTTCATCGCCTCCCTGGGCATCCAGCAGGTGGTGTTCGGTATCTTCTCGATCTACTTCCAGAGCCTTGCGAACGCCCAGCCCATCGCGAGCCTGGACCCGAAGTTCACGAACTTCGCTTCGGGCGGCTTCTCGGTCGGCGGCTTCCGCGTGTCGCACCTGATGATCTACGCGGCCATCATCGCGGTCATCATGTACTTCATCTGGAATAACACGAAGATCGGCAAGAACATGTACGCGGTCGGCGGCAACCCCGAAGCGGCTGCGGTCTGCGGCGTCAACCTCGTGAAGACGTTCCTGATCATCTACCTGATCGCGGGCCTGCTGTACGGCTTCGCCGGCTCCCTCGAGGGCGCCCGTACCGGTTCCGTTACCAACCAGCTCGGCGCGGATTACGCGCTGGATGCCATCGCGGCCTGCGTGGTCGGCGGCGTCTCCATGCGAGGCGGTATCGGTAAGATCTCCGGCGTCGTCATCGGTGTTATCGTGTTCCAGGTCATCAACTACGGCCTGAACTACCTCGGCATCGATCCGTACGTCCAGTACATCGTCAAGGGTGCGATCATCCTGCTGGCCGTCGCCATCGACACCCAGAAGTATCTGAAGAAGAAATAACGCGAAAGCGAAGCGAGGCTTCGAGCCTCTCGCCGAAAAAGCGCGAAGCGCTTTGCGCAAAAGAGACCGCCTCCGGAGAGCTTGCTCTCCGTGGGGCGGCATCTTTTTGCGCAAAAAGGCAGGGCCTGCCATGGGCAGGCCCTGCCTTTTTCGGCGGGAGGCGAGAAGCTGAGCGAGCCCGCGGGCGCCAGGCTGTGCCTGGCGCCGGAGCGCGAGAAGCTGAGCGCGCCCGCGAAGCGGCCGCACAAAGTGCGGACGCCGCAGGGCGTTCCCTCTTTTTGATCTGTGAGGCGAGAAGCTGAGCGAGCCCGCGGGCGCCAGGCCGTGCCTGGCGCCGGAGCGCGAGAAGCTGAGCGAGCCCGCGAAGCGGCCGCACAAAGTGCGGGCGCCGCAGGGCGTTCCCTCTTTTGATCCGGGAGGCGAGAAGCAGAGCGAGCCCGCGGGCGCCGGAGCCGGATGGGTCCGTCGTTTACAGACAAAAAACCGGGGCAGGAAACGGTTTCCTGCCCCGGCATTTTTTATCTGCGGCCGGCAGCTGCGGCCCCCGGCCTCTGCGGTCCCGGCGCCTGCGGCGCCCGCTGACCGGAGACGCCTGCCCGGTCATCCTTCCGGATGCTCTTTGATGTGATCCTCGTACCGCTGCACCTGCTCCACCAGGAAGTTCATGTGGCGCTCCATCAGGTACGAAGCCTCGTCCGGCTTATGGTTCTCGATCGATTTATAGATCATGAAATGGTAGTAGGTGGAGTTGCGGTCGTTGCGCGAGAAGCGCAGGAAGTTCTCCATCTTGTTC
>CACXFD010000162.1 GCA_902766845.1 uncultured Lachnospiraceae bacterium
CCATGACCGGCTGTACCTTCTGGTCCACACGGCTTCGGATACGACCGGAAAGCTGATCGCGGTCGACCGAACGAGCTGGACCACGGACTGTTCCTTCGAAGACCGCACCAGCTTCGGCTGGATGCGCGCGGATGACCGCATCTACTTCTACGAAAGGGGCCTGTACTCCTTCCCTGCCTATCACCTGAACGATCTGGCTGCCTGGGCCCGCGAAAACGGGCCGGACGCCCATTAAGGAGAACCTATGAACCTGCCGCTCATCTGGATCCTGTCCGGCCTGCTGTTTGCCGGCCTGCTGATCTCCCTCGGCTTCCAGCCGAAGGCCCTGAACCGCCTGCTCGGCGTGATCTTCCTGTTCGTCGGACTGGCCGGCCTGTGCTTTTACGGATACGGCTACTACACGCTGGAGGGAGGCTGCGCCCTGACCGTGGCCAAGACCGTGTTCTGGGTCTTCTGCATGTTCCTGGGCCGGAACGATATCGGCACCCTCAGCAAGGTCCCCTTCCTCGCGCAGGACTGGGTCCAGATCCTGCTGTACCTGATCCATCTCTTTGCCCTGTATGCCACGGCCAGCACGTTCGTCACCAACGTCGGCGCCCGCCTGATCCGGTCGCTGAACCTGATCCTGCTGAACCGCCGCAAGATCTCGCTGATCTACGGCGTGCACGACGGTTCGCTGGAACTGGCCTCTCATCTGCAGCAGGCAGACCGGAGCGTACCGGTCTTCATCGACGACGGCGCCGGCAGCGCGTTCAGCAGCCGCATCCTCCGGATGGGCGGGATTCTGCTGGACGACGAAGCTGCCCGGCAGCCTTCGCCTGCCCTGCTGAAAAAGATCGGTCTGCGGCCCGGCCGCAAAAAGCTTGCGCTCTACTGTCTGAGCATGAATCAGGCAGCCAATCTCCGTTATGCGCAGAATATGAAGGAGATCCTGTCGGAAGCCGGGATCCGTCCGGAGCACTGCAGCGTCACGCTGCTCGCGGATGAAGAGTCGGCCGGCGCGCCGCTCCAGGCGCCGCCGGGCGGCTCCGGCTTCGGATCCGTTCTGGCCATGGACCGCAAGGACCTGATGGCACGCATGCTGATCCGCGAATTCCCGCCCTGCCGCACCATGCGGTTCCGGGAACACGGCCTTGCGGATGAGAATTTCGAAGTCCTGCTGATCGGCTTCGGAAAGACCGGCCAGGCCGTGCTCCGCCAGCTGCTCATGAACGGGCAGTTTGCCGGCAGCCGGTTCCACGCGCTGATCATCGCCCGGGACTACAGCCGTCAGGCCGGTCATTTCATGAGCCGCTACGCGGGCCTGATGGACCATTACGACCTTGAATTCACCGAGGATGACGCCCGCAGCGTCAGCGTCTATGCCTACCTGAAGAAATACATCCACGATCTGAACTATGTCGTGATCTGCACCGGCAGCGCTTCCGAAAACGCCGAACTGGTGCAGGAATACCAGGCTTATCTGGACGAGAACGGCGGCCGCGCGCGCGTGGTACAGTGCACGCAGACCACGATCACGAGCCGTTCGGCAGCAGACGGGATGCCCCGGAGCGTCAGTGTCTATTCACCGGACGTTCTCTGCGGGACCCGTCTGGACGGGCTCGCGATGCAGATCAATCACCAGTATCATCTGTCCGAAGGCAGGACGGCGGAGGAAGACTGGGCCTCCTGCGACTACTTCAGCCGCGAGAGCTGCCGCGCCAGTGCGGACTATATGGAAGCCTTCCTGTGCGCGGCCGGCCTGTCCAACGAGGATCTGGCCCAAAACGGCTGGCCCGACGATCCGCAGCTGATGGAGAACCTCGGGATCATGGAGCACGAGCGCTGGTGCGCGTTCCATTTCTGCATGGGATACCGGACCATGCCGGACAGCGTCTTTGAAGAGCGGGCCGCGGCTTTCCGCAGGGAAAAAGCCGAGACCGGAAGCAGCCGGATCCGTGCCGGCAAGGACACGGTCAAAAAGCTGCACGCCTGCCTGATCCCCTGGGAAGACCTTCCTGCGCTGGACCGGAAAGAAAAGGAACAGACCGGCCGTGACGTTGATTACCAGCAGATGGACCGGGACAATGTCCTGCTGATCCCGAAGCTGCTGGCCTGAAGATCCTGACCGAAACTGCCGCCCTTCCGTAAGGAGTGACCGATCTATGAACACACGAAGATCCAAACGCATCCTGCCGGCTGCGGCCGGACTGCTCGGCTATCTGCTCCTCCTGGTGCTCCTGGTCCGTGCGGAAGCCGGAGCGGACGGAGCCTCCATCCGTTCCCTGCCCGGCGCATTCTGGTATTCCGTCACGACGCTGACCACCGTGGGCTACGGCGACCTGTATCCCGTCACGCCGGCGGGACGCCTGATCGGACTCATCTTCCAGCTGATGAGCCTGGGCGTTCTGGCCGCGGTCGTGAGCCTGATCCTGCAGCTGCTGCGCGGCGACCTGCTTCTCCGCCTTCAGCTGAGGCGCGCGCGTTCCCGAACCTGGTATCTTTTCCCTGAAAATAACGAAGCCTCCCTGCTGATGGCTTTGGCCCTCCGGCGGGAAGAGCCGGACTGCGTGATCCTGCTGCCTTCCGAAGCGAAGGGGACAGCCGATTCAGGTCTGCGCGCCGTCTTTACCGGAAAGGCTCCGGAGGAGCTGGTCGGCCTCGCCGAAACGCCGGACCATGTCACGGTCTTTCTGATGGACGGAGACGGATCGGCCAACGAAAGCCGGGCCGACGCGTTATACCCCTCCGGCTGCCGCATCTGCCTGCTCAGCGACGCGGAGCCGGAACGGATCCCGGAGCGGGTCACCCGTTTCCAGCCGGCACAGGCCGCGGCCCGTCTGTACTGGCACCGCTATCCGGTCACGGATCCCGCGGAAACGATCGTCCTGGTCGGAGGCGGCCGCTATGGCCGTGCGCTGCTCGAGCAGGCACTGCTGGTCAACGTGATCGCGCCGGACCAGGCCCTGCGCTATACGCTCTGCGGTGACTGGAGCGAATTCCTGCGGGAGCATCCGGATCTGCCGGAACGTTTCCTGCATGGCAGCGTACCGGAGTTCAAAGACGTCCTGCAGGTCGTTGAAGGGTCCTGGAACCGCGACTGGCAGCTCTTCCGGACAGCCGGACGGATCATTTTCTGCGAAGATGACGAGGCCGTCAACGCGGACATGGCTGCTTCTCTCCTGCGCTTTAGCCCGGTGCGCGGCACCGTATATGCGCGGCTTCCCCGTCCGATGGACGGTGTGGTCCGATACGGCTCTCCCGAAGAACTGTATACGCCCGAACTGGTCCTGCGTCGCCGGCTCAGCCGTCTCGCGATCCGTCTGCACGAGAACTATCTGGCTTCTTCCGGCGGCAGTCTTCCTCCTTGGGACAACCTCGGCGGGTTCCTGCGCCGTTCCAATCTGGCCTCGGCGGACCATCTGCCCGTAAAGGCGCGGATCCTGACCGCCTCCCCTGTCTCCGGAGAAAGCGGGTCCGGAAAAGCCGATCTGCGCGAAGCCGCGGACCGGACGGACGGCACCGAGCCGAACTACCGCGCGGCCGCGGACCGGTATCAGGAGCTTTCCGCGGACGGGATCGAGCGGTGCCGGCGCATCGAACACGAACGGTGGTGCCGCTTCCACCTGCTCAGCAACTGGTCATACGGTCCGGTCCGGGACAACGCCGCGCGCGTCCATCCGCTGCTGTGTCCGTTCGGCGAACTGTCGGCCGAGGATCAGGCCAAGGACGATTACGCCTGGCAGCTGCTCGCGCAGGCCGCTTCCGAACAGGTGGGCTGACGAAACGATTCCGGGAGAGCCGTTTCCGGGCAGCCGCGCTGGCGGGAGTGCCCCGGAAGGACGGCTCACGCGCAGCCGCGCTGGTGGGAGGCCCGCGGAAGATCTGGGAACCGGAGCAGGACCGGCGTGATACATAAAAGCAAAAACGGTCAACAAAACCGGTCCGGAGCAAGGCACCCTGACATTCGGTGTTTTGCTCCGGACCGTATTTTATTTTACCGGACATATGGGCTCCTTCCGGCCCCCCCGGCCAGAAATTGGACCGCTGTAGGCACCCGCGCTCCGCGGGCCGATAACGCAGGCCGATGACGATGGCCGATGGCGTCGACCAATGCCCCGGGCCGATGATGCAGGCCGGAGACGCGTATCGTTTCGGCAGGTATCGTAAAAGATACCCGGTATCTAAAAAGATCGTACTTGTTTTCCGGTGAAAACGGTCATATAATCGAACCGGTTCGGAAAGATGACCGTAAAGGAGAAACCCCTATGGAAATACAGACAACATTGGAAGAGCGTTTCGGACAGTGCCCCTACGCGACCGCGCAGAGCCTGATCTCCGGCAAATGGGCCGTCCTCATCCTCTTCTATCTGGAAGACGGGCCGGTCCGCTTCAATGAGCTTCTCCGAAAGATGCCGAAAATGACCCACGCCACGCTCTCTGTTCAGCTCAAAGCTCTCGAAGAATACGGCCTCGTCAAACGCGAGCAGTATGAGGCCATCCCGCCGAGAGTAGAATACTCGCTCACTGAGATCGGCCGAAAGTTCCATCCGGTGATCGCCGCTATGGAGGCTTTCGGAAACGAGTATATCGCTCAGATGAAGGGAGGAAAAGAGCAATGAATATGACCGGCATCGTTTACCGGCCTCCGTACGAGGCAAATTCGCTTCTGCTCCAGGTCACGCTCGGCTGCAGCCACAACAAATGCACCTTCTGCTATATGTACCCGGATGTGACGTTTGCTGTCTGCCCGATGGATCAGATCGAAGCGGACATCGAAGAAGCGGCGAAGGTGTGTCCGGATGTCGAACGGGTCTTCCTGGAACACGGCGACGCCTTCGTACTTTCAGCGGACAAGCTCTCTGAGATCGCGGCCGCGATCCACCGGAAACTGCCGAAAGTGAAAACCATCGCCATGTACGCCTCCATCCAGAATATCCGGCACAAGACGGACGC
>CACXFD010000163.1 GCA_902766845.1 uncultured Lachnospiraceae bacterium
ATGATCTTGCCCATACGCTTTAGAGCATACGGTCCGACGAGCTTCATCATCTCCTCCGCGGTGTGCATGTCGCTTGCGGCAGGCAGATCGCGGGAAAGATGGATCGCGTCGAATTCGCAGCGCGTCGTGCACAGGCCGCAGCCGATGCAGCGGTTCTCGTCCACGGTGGTGGCGCCGCACTTCAGGCAGCGGTTCGCCTCGGCCTTGACCTGCTCTTCGGTCAGCGGCAGGCGCAGATCCGCAAACGTCGCGCGCGCCTCGCCCGGCTTGAATCCCGGACGCTGCCGCGGCGAATTGTCGAACGAATCGGGCCGCGTGATGTCGTCGCGGTCGAACTCGATGAACGCGCGGCGGTCTCTGCCGATCACGAGCGACTGACCGGGATGCACGAAGCGGTTGATCGAAACCATGCCCTCGCGGCCGTCCGCGATCGCGTCGATCGCGAACTTCGCGCCGTGGAAGATGTCGCCGCCGGCAAAGATATCCGGCTCCGCGGTCTGCAGGGTGACCGGATCCGCCTTCAGCGTCCCGTTCGGGTTCAGCTGCGCGGCCGTGCCCTCCAGCAGGCTTCCCCACACCGGCGCCTGGCCGATGCTCATCAGCACATGGTCGCAGGCCACGGTCTTGGTCTCCGACTCGTCATAGACCGGCGCGAACCGGCCGTTCTTGTCAAACACCTGCGTGCACTGCTTCAGGACGATGCCGGTGATCTTTCCGTTCTCGGTCAGGACTTCCTTAGGACCCCAGCAGTTCTTGATCACGATGCCCTCTTCCCGGGCCTCCGCGATCTCATCCCGGGCGGCCGGCATCTCATCCGGACCTTCCAGGCAGTACATCTCGACGCTGTCCGCGCCCGCGCGCAGGGCGGTACGGGCCACGTCCATGGCCACGTTTCCGCCGCCGATCACGACGGTCTTGCCGGACAGGAGCTTGCCGTGATCCGCGTTCGCGCGGCGCAGGAAGTCCACGCCGGTCTCCGCGAGTTCTTCACCGGGCACGCCCGCCTTGCGGCCGGTCTGCATGCCGATGGCCACGAAGAAGGCCTTATAGCCCTGCTCACGCAGCTGCGGGATGGTCACGTCCTTTCCGATCTCGACGCCGCAGCGGATCTCGGCGCCCATCGCGCGGATCACGTCGATCTCCGCCTTGATGACGTCGCGCTCCAGGCGGAACGACGGGATGCCGTAGCGCAGCATGCCGCCCGGCTCCTGTTCTTTCTCGAACACGGTGACCGGATAGCCGTTCATGCGCAGGTAGTACGCCGCGGACAGACCGGCCGGGCCGGCGCCGATCACGGCGACTTTGTATTCGTCTCCCCACTGCTCTCCGATATCGTTATAGCAGTGCGGGATGTAGCGGTTCTCTTCCTTGAGCTCCAGACCGGCCAGGAACTTCTTGATCTCGTCGATCGCGACCGGCTCGTCGATCAGGCCGCGGGTGCAGCGGTCTTCGCAGCGGCTGTTGCAGATGGCGCCGCAGACGGCCGGCAGCGGGTTGTCCTGCTTGATCAGCTTCAGGGCGTCCATGTAACGTCCTTCCGCGGCCATGCGGATGTAGCCCTGGACCGCCAGATGAGCCGGGCAGGCCGTCTTACAGGGCGAGGTGCCGGTCTCGTAGACGTTCTTCTTGGCGTCTTCGCGGTAATTCTTGTTCCACTTGTGCGGGCCCCACTTGGTGGCGTCCGGCAGCTCCGCCTTCGGATACTTCACCTGCGAGCCGTCCGCCTTACAGAGCTTCTGGCCCAGGCGCGCGGCGCCCACCGGGCAGACCTCGACGCACTTGCCGCAGGCCACGCACTTCTCACGGTCCACATGGGCCCGGTAGGCTGACGCGGACATGTTGGGCGTGTTGAACAGCTGCGAGGTGCGCAGGGCGTTGCAGGTCGTGTTGTTGCAGGTGCAGATGCCGACGATCTTATCCTCGCCGTCCAGGTTCGTGATCTGGTGCACGAAGCCCTTCTCTTCCGAGATGCGCAGGACTTCCATGACCTCTTCGAGCGTGGCGTAGCGTGCGTCCTTGTGCGTCTCCACGAGGAACTCCGCCATATCGCCGAGTGCGATGCAGAAGTAGTCCGCGACGTTGCCGTCGCCTTCTCCGCGGATGGTCTGCTGCCGGCGGCAGGAACAGACATCCAGCGCGTACTTGTCATACTTCTTCAGCCAGTAGGACAGCTTCTCCAGCGAAACGGCCTGCCGGTTGGCCTCGATGGCCTTCTCTACCGGGATGACATGCATGCCCAGGCCGCCGCCTCCCGGCGGGACCATGTGCGCGACCTTGCCGACCGGCACGGACGAGGCGTAGTTGAAGAACGTCGCGACTTCGGGATGCTCCTTCAGGAGCTCTCCGTTCATCATCATGTATTCCCCGGAGCCCACGACGAACTTGGGAACAAAGTACTGCTTATGGCGGTCCGGAGTCTCCCGGTCATACTCCATCAGGCCGATCTGACAGATGTGCTCCGCCATCTCCTCCGCCATCGAGACCGGCATCTGGTTGCGCTTGGCCAGTTCTTCGATGGAGAGCTTCACGACGCGCTTTTTCTTGAACGACAGCATCATCCGGACCTCTTCCTTAGTCAGGAGACGGTCCAGCAGCCAGAAGTCGGGATCGTTATTGCTGATCTTCTTCTCGCTGGTGAAGGTGATGTCATCCGAGATCATGAACGCGAGCTTGCGTACCAGCGCTTCCTTTTCCGCGTCCTCGGAATGGTAGTCCGTCGGCATGAAATCCGACTCATTGAACATGTAATTCTTGAACTTCTCCGGGATCATACGTTCCTCCTGATGGCCTGTTCGTCAGGCCGGGTCATTGGGTCTCCTGACAGCCCTTGCGGCAGGCTGCTCAGATTCGTTAAAAGTATAACATAACACGGGCGTGATGTCATCTGTTTTTATTTGTTTTTACATGGCTGTGAAGATCCGTCTGATACGAAACTGCTATTTCCCTTTTCCGTCCGCGTGATGTATACTGTGATATGGACTGAACAAAAGAACGCTGATGCGCGTGCCCGTCCTTTCGGAGCACATATCCGTCCTTCCGGGGAACTGACCGGTCAGCACTGCGTTCTGACAGGAGTTTGAACATGAAAGACCGGATCTATCTGGATAACGCTGCCACCTCGTTCCCAAAGGCGCCCGGCGTGGCCGACGCGATGACAGCCTACCTGTGCAAAGGCGCGTTCAATGTGGCGCGCGGCGGCTATGAAGAG
>CACXFD010000164.1 GCA_902766845.1 uncultured Lachnospiraceae bacterium
ACAAGCCCCTGGCCGGCACCTATGACCTGACGCTCTGGGTCGCCGATGCTGTCGTGGATCTGACCAAGCAGCAGATCGCGGACTTCAACGCCAGCAATGAAGACGGAATCACGATCAACGCGACCGTGGAACCGGTCAGCGAAAGCGATGCGGCCACGCAGATGATCACCGACGTCGAAGCCGGCGGCGATATCTTCTGCTTCGCGCAGGATCAGTTCGCACGTCTGGTCCAGGCCGGCGCGCTTGCGAAGCTCGGCGATGCGGCGGCGGATTTCGTGAAGAACAACAACGACGAAGGCTCCGTCCTCGCCGCTACGATGGACAGCGATGTCTATGCCTACCCGCTGACCGCGGATAACGGCTACTTCATGTACTACGATAAGAGCGTCATCCCGGAGGAAGACCTCGGAAGCCTTGAGAAGATCATCGAAGACTGCGAAAAGGCTGAAAAGTACTTCTCCATGGAGACCGAGACCTCTGCCTGGTATATGGCATCGTTCTTCTTTGCCACCGGATGCGTTTCGGAATGGTCTACGGACCGTGATGGCAACTGGCAGCTGAATGATACGTTCAACAGCCCGGCCGGCCTCGTTGCCTGCAAGGGCATGAAGAAGCTGCTGGATTCCAAGTTCTACATCAGCTCCTCGGATGAGTCCGGTTTTGAAAAGAACTGCGCGGTCGTCGTGTCCGGCCCGTGGGCCTTCAAGACCGTGGACGGCATCCTTGGAGACAACCTGGGCGCGGCCCAGCTGCCTTCCTTCAACGTGGACGGCAAGGATTATCACATGGGTTCGTTCCGCGGCTTTAAGCTCCTGGGCGTGAAGCCTCAGACCGACGCCGTGAAGCAGGCGGTCGCGCATCGTCTGGCTCAGTACCTGACCGGCGAGAAGGCTCAGATGGAGCGTTTCGACGCGGTCGCGTGGGGCCCTTCGAACCTGAACGGCCAGAAGAACGAGAAGGTCCTTGCGAACAAGGGCCTGACCGCTCTGCGTGAACAGTATCCTTATTCCACGCTGCAGGGCCAGATCGGCGGCACGTGGTGGGATACCGCCAAGGTCATCGCGACGGATGTCAAGAACGCGAAGGATGACGCCGGACTGCAGGCGGCTCTGGACACCTACACCGCCAAGATCCAGGAATGGCTGAACCAGGATCCCGAAGCGGCCCAGGCCTGGGGCGTGATCGGCGCGATCGGCGGCACCAACTGGGATACCGACTTCCCGATGACGGAAGTGTCCGACGGCGTGTTCGAGTCGGAAGAGCTCGAGCTGCATGCCGGTGAAGAGTTCAAGGTCCGCCAGGGCGCGAGCTGGGATGTCAACTACGGCGCAGACGGCCTGAACGGCGCGAACGTCGCGGTCGAGAAGGACGGCAAGTATGTCGTGCACTTTGACCTGAACGCCGAGACCATCACCCTCGTGGAAAAATAAGTCTGACCGGAAGATCAGGCCGCTTTTGAGAAGGAGCGGTCTATCCGGCTGAACCTGAAGGTATGCTTTCGGGCCGGAGTCAAGCCATTGGCTCCGGCCCGTTTTCAGCAGGGGGGACAAGTGTTTATGAAACAGTACAGCGATCTGGAGTATCTGCGCCTCTCCAAAGGGCAGAAATTCCTGCATAAGCTGGGCGCTTTCCTGATCGGGATCCCGCTGGGCATCGGACGTTTCTTTGTCGGGATCGGAAAAGGCATCGGGAAGGGAGCATCGGCTGTCGGCCGTGAGATAGCGGATATCTGCACGACCTTTAAAAACGGAGACTGGAAGACAAGGGTCTCCTATCTGGTCATGGGCTTCGGCAATATCGCCCGCGGCCAGGTGCTGCGGGGGCTTTTGTTCCTGCTCCTGGAGATCGTCTTCATCTTTTATATGGTCACGACGGGCGTCAAGTGGCTGTCCATGCTGCCGAGCCTCGGCAAGATCGGACCGCACGAAGAATACAACGTCGTGCTGGACACCTACACTACGGTCTACGGGGACAACTCCTTCAAGATCCTGCTGTACGGCGTGCTGACGATCTTCTTCATCATCGCGTTCATCTACACCTGGCGCGCGAACGTGCGGCAGAACCGCATCGCGGAGGAGATC
>CACXFD010000165.1 GCA_902766845.1 uncultured Lachnospiraceae bacterium
ACATCACCCGCTGAAAAACATGCGCGACTACATCGCCACGTTCTTCACCCATTACGGGGCCATCCAGTTCCACCGTGCCTGCGCCGGCCGCTCCTGGCCGGCGCGGCTGATGCCGGTGCCCCGCGCGCTCTCCTCGAGCTGCGGCACCTGCGTACGGTTCACGCCGGACCATCTCCTCAAGGCTGAGGACTGCGCGGAACCGCTGGTCACCGAGGACGTGGAGCAGATCGTCACGGTCACGGAGGACGGATACGCGCCGCTCTACCGGGCGGAGGGCTGATGCGGAAACGACGCCGGCCCGGTACGGGCCGGCGCAGCAGTCACCCCGCTTTATGCCGGGCTGAAAAAGCAGACCGGGCGGCCGTGCCGGATACGGCACGGCCGCCGGCCGCTGAAAGGAAACGTTATGGAGACCGAAGTCAAACTCACCAAACTCGCCAGCTGCGCCGGCTGCGGCGCCAAGGTCGGCGCGGGCACGCTGGCCACCCTGCTCGAAGATTTCAAGACCCGCACGGACCCCAACCGGATCGTCGGCTTCGACAAGAGCGACGACGCGAGCGTCTACATCCTGGATGAGCACCGTGCCCTCGTACAGACCACGGACTTCTTCCCCCCGATCGTGGACGATCCGTACCTGTTCGGGCAGATCGCCGCGGCCAACGCGATCAGCGACGTCTACGCGATGGGCGGGGAGCCCAAGCTCGCGCTGAACGTGATGTGCCTGTCGGACGCGATGGACCAGGCCACCGTGCAGCAGATCCTGCGCGGCGGCTATGACAAGGCCTATGAGGCCGGCGTGATCATCACGGGCGGCCATACGATCTCGGGCGCGGAGCCCATCTACGGCCTGGCCGTGTCCGGTTTCGTGGATCCGCATAAGGTGCTGATGAACTCGGGTGCCTGCGCGGGGGACAAGCTGATCCTCACGAAGCCGCTCGGCGTGGGCGTCCTGACCACGGCCGCCAAGGCGGATCCGGACCTGGTGGAGCCGGAACTGCTGAAAAAGGTCTACGCCCAGATGGCCACGCTGAACAAATACGCGCGCGACGTCATGGTGCAGTACCACGTCCACGGCTGCACCGACGTGACCGGCTTCGCGCTGCTGGGCCACAGCTATGAGATGGCGCAGGGAAGCGGCATGACCGTCCACATCAAGGCAGACAAGGTCCCGTACCATCACGAGGCACTGGAGCTGGCCGACATGGGCTTCATCCCGGCCGGCGCCTACCGCAACCGCCAGTACGCCGAGGCCGGCGTCCTGGTGCGCGGGGACGTGCCGCGCGCGCTGCAGGATCTGTTCTACGATCCGCAGACCAGCGGCGGCCTGCTCTTCGCTCTTCCGAAGGAAGAAGCCGAGGACTGCCTCAAAAAGATCCGTGAGGTCTGCCCCGCGGCGGCCATCATCGGCTGCGTGACCGAAAAGCAGGAAGCGGACATCATCCTCGAATAAGCAGACCCGCATAAACGGATCCGCATAAACGAACCTGCATAAACGAGCCTGCAAAAGCGGATCGGCATAAACGGACCTGCGGCATAAGCAAGAAAAAGAGGGCGGCGCCTGAAAGGCGCCGCCCTCTTTTTCTTTCCGGACAGACCGTACCCGCGGTCCTGCCCTTTTACATCAGATCGAACAGCGAGATCTGGTCCGAGACCGGCATGCCGCCCAGCAGGCCCAGCTCTGCCATCGTGTCCGCCATCGTCTGCGGAATGTGACCGCGCCGGACCATGTCCTCGCGGGACAGGAACTTCCCGTCCTTCGCGGCGGCCTGCAGGCTGCGGGCCGCGGTCTCGCCCATGCCTTCGATGCTCGTGAACGGAGGCATCAGCTTGCCGTCGATGATCTGAAACTTCGTGGCATCGGCCCGGTACAGGTCGATCGGCATGAATTCCAGCCCGCGCGCGTACATCTCCTGCACGCTGCGCATATCGCGCAGCTCGTCTTTTTCCTTTTCCGACAGGATATCCGAATTGCGCTTATATGCCTCCAGATGCCGTTCGAGCGCCTCCCGCCCCGCGCACATCTTGACGTAATCGAACGCCTTCGCACGGATCGTGAAGTAAGCCGCGTAATACGCGAGCGGCTCGTGGATCTTGCACCAGGCGATGCGCCAGGCCATCATGACGTAGGCCGCGGCGTGCGCCTTCGGGAACATGTACTTGATCTTGCGGCAGGAGCCGATGTACCAGTCCGGCACGTCCGCTTCCTTCATGTGGTCGATCCACTTCTGCATCTTGCCCGGGTCCTTCGTGAACTTGCCCTTGCGCACGTTCTCCATGATGTTGAACGCCTCGCCGGGCTCCATCCCCTTCTGGATCAGGTAGATCATGATATCGTCGCGGCAGCAGATGGCCTCCTGGATCGTGGTGGTGCCTTCCTGCAGCAGCACCTCGGCATTGCCCTGCCACACGTCGGTCCCGTGGGACAGGCCCGAGATGCGCACAAGGTCGGAGAAATACCGCGGCTTGGCGCCTTCAAGGATGCCCATCGCGAAATCGGTGCCGAACTCGGGGATGCCGAGCGTGCCGAACCGGGTCCCGCCGATGTCCTCGGGCCGGATGCCGAGCGGCTCCGTGCTCTGGAACAGGCGCATGACCTCCGGGGCGTCCAGCGGGATGGTCCGCGGGTCCATGCCGATCAGGTCCTGCAGCATGCGGATCATCGTCGGATCATCGTGCCCGAGGATATCGAGCTTGAGCAGGTTGTGGTCGATCGAGTGGTATTCAAAATGCGTGGTCACGATATTCGTGGTCATATCGTTGGCCGGGTGCTGGATCGGCGTGAACGAGTAGATCTCCTCGCCGTGCGGGAGCACGACGATGCCGCCCGGGTGCTGTCCCGTGGTCCGCTTGACGCCGGTGCAGCCCATGGCCAGGCGCTCGATCTCGCACTTGCGCATCGGCGCGTGCCCGGTCTCCTCGAGGTACTTGAGCACGTAGCCGTACGCGGTCTTTTCCGCGAGCGTGCCGATGGTCCCGGCGCGGAACGTGTGTCCTTCGCCGAAGATCTCCTCGGTGTACGCGTGCGCGCGCGGCTGGTAGTCGCCCGAGAAATTCAGGTCGATATCCGGCTCCTTGTCCCCATAAAAGCCGAGGAACGTCTCGAACGGGATATCGAAGCCGTCCTTGACCAGCGGCTTACCGCAGACCGGACAGACCTTGTCCGGCATGTCGCAGCCGGCCATGCCCGCGAACTTCTTCACGTCCTCCGAATCGAAGTCCACATAGTGGCAGGAAGGACAGCGGTAATGCGGCGCGAGCGGGTTGACTTCGGTGATGCCGGCCATCGTCGCGACGAACGACGATCCGACCGACCCTCGGGAGCCCACGAGGTAGCCGTCCTCGTTGGATTTCCAGACCAGCTTCTGGGCAATGATGTACATAACGGCATAGCCGTTGCCGATGATCGACGTGAGCTCCTTCTCCAGGCGCTCCTGCACGATGGCCGGCAGCGGGTCCCCGTACATCTCATGGGCCTTCTGATAGCAGATCTCACGCAGCGTGGCGTCGGAATTCTCGATCACGGGCGGGCACTTGTCCGGCCGCACCGGCTCCACGTATTCGAGGCTGTCCGCGATCCGGTTGGGCACGTCGATCACGACCTCCCGGGCCTTCTCGGGCCCCAGATAATCGAATTCGCGCAGCATCTCCTCGGTGGTATGCATGTAGAGCGGCGCCTGGTCTTCCGCGTCCTTGAAGCCTTTTCCGTTCAGGACGATGGTCCGGTAGATCGCGTCCTCGGGATCGCAGAAATGCACGTCGCAGGTAGCCGCGACCGGCTTGCCGAGCTTATCGCCGAGCGCGACGATACGCCGGTTCAGGTCCCGCAGATCTTCGTCGGTCTGCGCCGCGTAATCGTCGCTCGCCAGCATGAAGCGGTTGTTGCCGATCGGCTGGATCTCCAGGTAGTCATAGAACTGCGCGGTCTGCGCGAGCGTCTCATCGTCCTCGCCGCGCAGCAGCGCCTGGAACAGCTCGCCGGCCTGGCAGGCCGATCCGATCACGAGGCCTTCTCGGTACTTCTGCAGGAGCGAGCGCGGGATGCGCGGACGCTTGTTGTTTCCGTGGCCCCCGAAATAAGTCAGGTGCGATTCCGAGACCAGCCGGTACAGGTTCACGCGCCCGGTCTCGTTTTTGATCAGCAGGATGATATGGTAGGTCGGGAGCTTGCGGACGGTCTCGGGCGTGCTCTGCCCGGCCTCGTTGAGCTGCTCCAGATCTTCGATCCCCTTTTCCCCGCAGCGGCGCACGAGGTCCAGAAAGATCTCGGCCGTGCATTCGGCGTCGTCGACGGCGCGGTGGTGGTGCCCGAGCGGCACGCCGACGGCCTTCGCGACCGCGTCCAGCTTATAGCTTGCCAGCATCGGCAGGAGGGTGCGCGCCATCGAGACCGTATCCACGACCGTGGGCGCGAACGGGATGTTCCGGTCCGCGGCCGCCCGGCGGATGAAGCTGACGTCAAACGACGCATTGTGCGCGACCAGCGACGCGCCCTCGCAGAACGCCAGAAACCGCGGCAGGACGTCGTCGATCACGGGCGCCTCGAGGACCATCGCGTCGTTGATGCTGGTCAGCTCCGTGATCCGGTACGGGATAGGCCGGCGCGGATTGACGAACGTGGAGAACCGGTCTTTGACCACGCCCCCGCTCACGCGGACCGCGCCGATCTCGATGATCCGGTCCTCGCGCGCGGAAAAGCCGGTCGTTTCGAT
The DNA here is from genome assembly GCA_902766845.1 of uncultured Lachnospiraceae bacterium. Classification (GTDB taxonomy): domain Bacteria; phylum Bacillota; class Clostridia; order Lachnospirales; family Lachnospiraceae; genus RUG11204. The sequence goes on from CACXFD010000165.1 coordinate 4,710, forward strand.
GTCGAAGACGACGAAATCCCCGGAAAAATCCTTGCCGTCCGGCCGCACGACCGTCTTTTTCAGGTCGTCGACCAGATAGCCCTCCAGGCCGTAGATGATCTGGAACGGGTCGCGCTGTTTTTTGATCTCTTCCTTGGTGGCGTCGGGATGCTCTTTGGCATACTTTTCCCGCCACTTGGCGTCCCACTCCTGCTTCTTATGGAAGGCCAGCGGGAAGCTCTGCACGATGCCGTGGTCCGTGATCGCGAGGCCCCGGTGTCCCCAGGCGCGGGCGCGCTCCATCAGGACCTCGACGTCCGTGACCGCGTCCATCTCGCTCATCTTGGTATGGCAGTGCAGTTCGACGCGCTTGTCCGGGAATGAATCCATGCGGATCTGCTTCGTGAACGTGCTCCGTTTGATGCCGCGCACGCTCCCTAGCGCGATCTCCTGATCATACTTGTCCACGGCGATCAGGCCGCGCACGGTCACGCTCTTGCCGACCTTCAGTTCCTTGCGCAGCACCGCGGCCTCTTCCTCCGAAAGGAACAGCTTGACCGAGATGCTGTCGACCTCGTCCGTCAGATAAAAGATATACAGGAAGTGGCCGCTCTTTAACTGGCGCTCGTCCACGAAAAAGATGCGTCCGGTCACCGTGACCTCGCCGCTCCCTTCGAACAGGTCATGGATCGGCGTGATATCCCCTTCCACGGTCCGGCCGTAGAGCATGTCGGGATCGTCCGACGGCGGCAGGTTCGAGCGGCGGGCGCCTGTGCGCGCCGCGTTCCATTTTCCGCTCCGCCCCGCGCCGCGGTCGGCGCCGCGGGCGCTCCGGTCCTTTCTCGCGTTCTCGCCGGTCTTTCCGGCCGCGTCCTTTTTGCCGGACCGGGCCGTCTGTCCGTTCCCGGCCGCGTCGTCGGACACAGGATGCCGGCCGGCTTCCGGGCCTTCTCCGCCTTCCGGCAGGCGCCCGGAGACCGACGGCTCCCGGCCGGCCGCCATCGCGGCGGTCCTGTCCGGACTCCCGTCCCAGGGCAGGTCGGCCGGCGCCGGAGAAGACGCGTCCGTTCCGGACGCCAAAGCCCGCGCTCCCTCTCCGGCCGTCTCCGGCGCGCTCTGCGCGCCGTCCGCGGCCGCGCCCTCCGACATCATCGCGGTCCGGATGGCCCGTGCTTCGGCACGCAGCGATTCCTCGAGCTCCCGCAGATGTTTCTGTCCCGCTTCCCGGTCATAGACCAGGCGCACGTCCGCGGCCAGGCCGCAGCGCTCGGTCAGGACCTGCGTCAGATACGCGCCCAGTTTGGGCCCGGTCTCGCGGGAGACCGCGTCGTTCGGCAGGTCGCAGACCACCACGCCCTCCTCGGGGAAGGACAGCTTCGTCTGGCGCAGCAGGCTGTAGAGCAGCATGCTCTTATGTTTCGTTTCCAGCAAAAGGCTGTCGCGGTACATCGTCAGCAGGTTCTCCGGCGTGTACTGCGCAGACAGCGTAAAGCGCTCCGCGATGGTCACCGTCAGCCGGCGCTTCGCGAAGTACTGCTGCTTGATGGCGGCTTCGAGCCGGTAGATGTCCCGCTTCTCGATCAGGTGCAGGCTCCTCAGGAAGATCCGTACGCGGCTCCGGTCCTGCGACGGGACCACCTTTTCCACGACACAGTCCGCCAGCTGCGTCTCCAGGCCTTCCGGCGCCTTCAGATCCGGCAGGACCTCATACAGCGGTCTGCTCATCCGTTATCCCTTCCGTTCTTTCGAAAGCCGGTCCAGTTCCTCCTTGAGCGCGCCGAGGAGCTCGGATTCCGGCAGCTTTTTCACGATCTCTCCCTTGCGGATCAGCAGGCCTTCCCCGCGGCCCCCGGCGATCCCGAGGTCGGCTTCGCGCGCCTCGCCCGGGCCGTTCACGACGCAGCCCATGACCGCGACCTTGATCGGCAGGTCATAGGCGGCCGTCAGCCGTTCGGTCTGCTCCGCGAGCGCGATCAGGTCGATCTGCGTACGCCCGCAGGTCGGGCACGATACGACTTCGATCCCGTTGCGCGCCAGCCCCATGGCCGCGAGGATCTCGCGCGCGGCCCGGACCTCTTCCACCGGGTCCCCGGTCAGCGAGACGCGGACCGTATCGCCCAGGCCCCGGCTCAGGATGGCCCCGAGGCCCACCGCGGATTTGACGAGGCCCCGGCGCGGCGTACCGGCCTCGGTGATGCCGACATGCAGCGGGTAATCCGTCTTTTCCGCGAGGATCTCATGTGCGGCGACCGCGATCGGCACGTTCGAGGATTTGATGCTGATCACGATGTTCTCGAAGGACAGGTCCTCGAGCGCGCGCACTTCCCGCAGCGCGCTGTCGGCCAGCCCCTCCGGAGTCACGCGGCCGTCCCGCTCCAGGATCTCTTTCTCGAGCGATCCGGCGTTGACGCCGACCCGGATCGGGATCCCGTGCTCCCGCGCCTTTTCCACGACCGCGCGCACGTGCTCCGGCGCGCCGATGTTGCCCGGATTGATCCGGATCTTGTCCGCGCCGGCCTCGATGGCCGCGATCGCGAGCCGGTAGTCGAAATGGATGTCCGCCACGAGCGGGATCCGGATCTGACGCCGGATCTCCCGCAGGGCTTCGGCAGCCTCCATCGTGGGGACCGCACAGCGGATGATCTCGCAGCCCGCGTCCTCCAGACGATGGATCTGCTCCACCGTGGCCGCCACGTCTTCCGTCTTTGTATTCGTCATGGACTGGATCCGGACCGGGTTCCCGCCCCCGATGAGCAGGTCTCCGATCCGGACGGTCCGCGTGTGTTCTCTTGTGATCACTGTATCTCCGTTTCTGTTTCCGTTTTACAGCAGCTTCATCACGTCGCTGATCAGGATAAAGACCGCGAGCGCCATCAGCAGCACCATGCCGACCGTATGGACCACGCCTTCTTTTTCCGGAGGGACCGGCTTGCCGCGCACGGCTTCGATCAGCAAAAACAGCAGCCGTCCGCCGTCCAGCGCCGGCAGCGGCAGCAGGTTCATCACGCCGAGGTTCGCGCTCAGCATGATCGAAAAGTTCAGCAGCGTCAGCAGGATCGCGGACAGACCGCCCACACTGCTCTCTTCCACGAGCGTGTCCACCGCGTTCACGATGCCGACCGGGCCGGACAGGTTTCGCGCCGAGAGCTTTCCGGTCACGAGCATGCGCAGCGACGAGATCACGTACCGGATCCAGTAGCCGACTTCCCGGACGGCTCCGGCCACGATCTGACCGAAATCTCCGCTCTCACGGTAATAAGCGGCTTCGAAGCCCAGCTCCGTCACGGTCCGCACCTCGGGACGGATCACGGTCTCCCGCGCCGCGCCGTTATGCGTGTACGACACCGTGACCTCGCTCCCGTCGAGCGGATGCTCCGACAGGTACTGCTGCATCTGCGCCCCGCTCGCGATCGGCGTGCCGTCGATCGCGGTGATCACATCGCCGTCCTTCAGACCGGCCCGCGAGGACGTGTCCCCGGGGTCCCCGATCGTGATCGTGATGGCCGCCGGCTCATCGTTCGCGTAATAGGAGATGCCCAGCATGTAGGCCGTGCGGTTCGGGTCGATCACGGCCGTATAGGTCTGACCGTCCCGCTCGTATTCGATCGGGACGTCCGTGCGGCCCGCAAAGCTCCGCGTCATCGTGAGCAGCTCGATGTCCCGGCCGATGCCGATCTTCCGGCCGTCCACCCGGACGATCCGGTCTCCTTCCCGGATCCCAGCCGTCTGCGCGGCCGACCCGTCCGCCACGTAATAGACTTTGGCCGGGTTGACGCCCGCGTTCGCGAGCACGATCAGCGCCATGATGAACGCGAGCAGGAAGTTGAAGACCGGTCCGGCCACGATCACCGCGATCCGGGACCAGACGCTCTTGCTGTTGAACTGCTTCTCGGGAGGGAACTCCTCCTCACCGGCCTCCTGCTGCCCGTCCTCGGGCGCGAATTCATCGAGGCCGCCCGCCATGGCGCAGGAGCCGCCGAACGGGATCAGCTTCAGGGAGTACCGCGTCTCGCCGCGCTTGACGGACAGGATGCGCGGCCCCATGCCGACGGAGAACTCCACGACGCCGATGCCGTTGGTCTTCGCCAGCAGGAAATGTCCGAATTCATGCGCCGTGACCAGCACGCCGATCAGCAGCAGCGCGATCA
>CACXFD010000166.1 GCA_902766845.1 uncultured Lachnospiraceae bacterium
CGGCCTGGAACAGCGGATCGTTCAGGCGTCGGCCGAGGCCGTGCGCCGTCAGCTGGACGGGGCGGATACCCGGGAAGCGCGGCAGACGCTGACGGATCTGCGCGCGGAGCGGGGACGCCTTCTGGAGGCGGCCGGCATCGACCCGGCCTCGCTCGAGATCCGCTATACCTGCCCGGACTGCCGGGACACCGGGTATATCGGCTCGGAAAAATGCCACTGCTTCCGGCAGGAGATCCGGAACGTGCTGTACGCGCAGGCACGGATCGCCCCGGCGCTGGACGCCGAGAATTTCGACACGTTCTCGCTGGACCTGTACGATGACGAAGCGGTCCATCCGCAGTCGGGGATCACGGCGCGCGAGAACATGCGGATGGTGCTGGACATCTGCCGCCGCTACGCGCGGGAGTTTCCGGAAAAGCACGGGAACCTGCTGCTGATGGGGGAGACCGGCACCGGCAAGACCTTCCTCGCCAAGAGCATCGCCCGGGCCGTGCTCGGGCAGTACCAGGGCGTCGTATACCTGTCCGCGCATGAGTTGTTCGAGCTGCTCTCGCCGTTTCGGCGCGCGGAGAACGGCGAACGCGACTACGCCGCGCAGGACGAGCTGCTGGATACGGACCTGCTCGTGATCGACGACCTCGGCACCGAATTCAACAATTCGATGACGTCGTCCCTGCTGTTCTACTGCCTGAACGAGCGCATGCTGCGCGGGAAGGGCACGCTGATCACGACCAACCTGAAGATGAACCAGCTGCGCGACGTCTATTCGGAGCGCATCTCGTCGCGCCTCGGGTCGGAATACGAGACCTGCTATCTGTTCGGAGAGGACCTGCGCCGGAAAGTGCGGAAGCACTGACCGGCGCAGGAGCCCTGCCCGCGGAAAGACTTGACATTGCTTTCTTGACGCGGCCGCGCAGATAGGGTAACATAGAGGCGAAGAGGAGAGTTCGCCGTACTGAAAGGAGCATTTCATGAGCGATATCCGTATCTACGATACACCGCCGATCGCCCCGCTGGGCCTGATCCCGCTGGAAGGCGCGAAAGGCCTCGGGGAGAAAGTGGACGCCTATCTGGCCATGTGGCGCAAGGAGCGCTGCGAAGACGGGATGAGCCCGTTCCTGGAGTACCAGAAGGACAGCTATATCATCGAGTCGAGCGTCCCGCGGTTCGGGTCCGGCGAAGCCAAGGGCGTCATCAAGCAGTCGGTGCGCGGTGATGACATCTTCCTGCTCGTCGACGTCTGCAACTACAGCCTGACCTACTCGCTGTACGGGGAAGTCAATCACATGTCTCCGGACGATCATTTCCAGAACTTAAAGCGCGTGATCGCGGCCATCGGCGGCAAGGCCCGCCGCGTCAACGTGATCATGCCGTTCCTCTACGAGAGCCGCCAGCACCGCCGCACGTCCCGCGAGTCGCTGGACTGCGCGCTGGCCCTGCAGGAGCTCGTGGACATGGGCGTCGAGAACATCATCACGTTCGACGCGCATGATCCGCGCGTCCAGAACGCGATCCCGCTCAAGGGCTTCGATACCGTGCCCTGCACCTACCAGTTCATGAAGTACCTGCTGAAGGCGGAGCCGGACCTGCACATCGACTCGGACCACATGATGGTCATCAGCCCGGACGAGGGCGGCATGCGCCGCGCGGTCTACTTCGCGAACCTGCTCGGACTGGACGTCGGCATGTTCTATAAGCGCCGGGATTACACGCGCATCGTGGACGGCCGCAACCCGATCATCTCGCACGAGTTCCTCGGCTCCAGCGTGGAAGGCAAGGACGTGATCATCGTGGACGATATGATCTCCTCGGGCGAGAGCATGCTCGAATGTGCGAAGGAGCTCAAGCACCGCAAGGCCCGCAAGGTCTTCATGTGCGCGTCGTTCGGCCTGTTCACGAGCGGGCTGAGCCGCTTTGACGAATATTACCGCGAGGGACTGCTGGACCGCCTCGTGACCACCAACCTGGTCTATCAGATGCCGGAGCTTCTGGAGCGGCCGTGGTACATCAGCGCGGACATGAGCAAATACATCGCCCTGCTGATCGATACGATCAACCACGACGCCTCGATCAACGACCTGCTGACGCCTACGGAGCGCGTCACGAAGCTGCTCGCGAATTACAAGGCCCGGCAGGAAGAGAACCGCTGAGGCCGGCGAATAAAAGAAAAGGGAGCGCAGACAGCTGTCTGCGCTCCCTTTCTGTATGTGCGAGCCGTCGCGTTACGGCTGGGGCTCGTCTTCCGCTTCGTCTTCCGCCTCGTCTACCCATCCGCTGAACAGGTCGCCCATCGCGCTTTCCATTTCGGCGGACATGTTGCCGAAGACCGCGTCCACGAGCTCTTCGGTGAACTCGTCGGCGATCCATTCGCCGCTGCTGTTCTTCGTCAGGGTCAGCTCGCCCTGCGCGGTGGCGTCCTTCTTATCCAGACCGTCGATCAGGGTCTTGAGCTTGGCGGCCATCTCCTTCTCCAGGTCTTCCTGAGAGGACTCGCTTTCTTCGCTGAAGGCCTGCATGAGCGCGCTGGAGAAGACCTCCGCAAAATAGCCGGCAAAGGCTTCACCGAAGTGATAGGTCGTGAACGTGACCGGGACGGTGGCCTTGTCTCCGTCCACCTTGGCTTCCCCGAGCTTGTAGTCGAAGCTGAGCGCCTTGTCCATCAGGGCCTGCGCGGCGGCTTTCATCTCCGGGTCGCTCTCATCGAGGCCGAGAGCCTCGTCTTCCATGGCCAGGTCATCGACATTGCCGGCGTAATACTTTTTGAGCGTTTCCGCGTCCTGCTTTTTGAACGCGTCCAGGACATATCCGGCGACGTCGGCCGGGGCGGGGGCTTTCTTGCCGCAGGCGGCCAGGGACAGGACCATCAGGACCGCGAGAAACAGTGCCAGTGCTTTCTTCATGTGCAACCTCCTTTTTAGTGGAATAAATGATGCCGGCCGCGTGATAAGGGAAACGCGGTCGGCATCATTATACCATTTGAAAGGGGCGCCTGTAAAGCGGGAATGAATACGGGAGGCCGTTTTCGGGTCAGGCCTCGAACCGGTCGCGCGCGATCCAGAGTCCCAGCGCGGGGTTCGGGATGAAGTAGATCTCTTCGCCGTCCACGGTGTTATAGCCGTATGTCAGCTTCGCGGGATCGTACTTTTTCACCATCTCATCGTAGGAGGCCGGCACGAAGCCCACGCCCGCGATCTCTTCCTGCGTGATGTCTTTCACCGCGTAGGTGACCGTGAAGCGCCCGTCCGAGGAGCCGTGGATCAGGTGGGCCGCCGCGCCCATGTTGTC
>CACXFD010000167.1 GCA_902766845.1 uncultured Lachnospiraceae bacterium
CAGGATCACGTCCTTGATCTGGTTCTTCAGACGTGTCTTCGGATCCCCTTTAGGCAGGTTCAGTTTTGTCTTGCTCATACTATCGACCTCCGAAAAGACCGCGGGACAGATGCGGGGACGGCGCGGCGCGTCAGTCCTCGCCTTCCTCTTTACGCTTCGCCTTGGCAAACCGGATCAGGCGCTGGGTCTTCTTGTTGAATACGTTGATGCGGCGCGGATCCAGGCCGATCCAGACCTTCTGGAACATCTCGTATTCCTGCAGGTCCACCTGCAGGGCCAGCATCTGCGTCTTCTGTTCGCCCTCGATCTCGAGCGTCACGATGGTCTCGGAGCCGGCCGGCTGGCTGGCGTAAACCTCCGCCGGGATGACGCTTCCGTCCGCGGGCTGCTTCGCAAAGATCTTGACCGATTCGGGGCGGATCCCGAGCACGGCTTCAAAGTCTTCGTTCTCGGGGATCTCTTCCTCGAGCTTCAGCGTTTCCTTATCAAAGGTCATCCGGCCGAGGACGCTGTCCACGGTCATCACGCTGCCGTCGTAACGGGCCGTTCCGTCGATCATGTTGATGCGGGGGCTTCCGACGAAGTCCGCGGTCTCGATGTCGATCGGGTTCGTGTACAGCTCCAGCGGCGTCGCGATCTGCGCGATCTCGCCGGCCTTGAACAGCGCCACCTTGGTGGACATCGTCATGGCTTCGACCTGGTCATGCGTGACATACACGATCGTGGTGCCGGTCTCGCGGTGCAGACGCTTGAGCTCCACACGCATGTCGATGCGGAGGCGCGCGTCCAGGTTCGACAGCGGCTCATCCAGCAGTAACAGTTTCGGGCTGGACGCGATCGCGCGGGCGATGGCGACACGCTGCTGCTGTCCGCCGGACAGTTCGTTCGGATAACGGTCCTTGAACTGGTCGATCCGCATGGTCTTCAGCGAATCCATCACGCGCTGGTCGATCTCTTCCTTAGAAAGCTTCTTGATCTTCAGGCCGAAGGCGATATTCTGATAAACGGTCATATGAGGCCACAGCGCGTAGCTCTGGAACACGAGGTTCAGCCCGCGCTTGGACGGCTCTTCATAGAAGGCGTTGGCCGCGTCGATCATGGTCTTGCCGTCGATCGTCATCGTGCCGCCCTGCGGCTTCTCCAGACCGGAGATCACACGCAGCGTCGTGGTCTTTCCGCATCCGGAAGGTCCCAGCAGCGTCATGAAGTCTCCGTCTTCGATCGTCAGATTGATATCCTTGAGCACATGATTATCACCATAGTACTTATCGATATGCTCCAGTACGATCTTGCTCATGCTGTCTCTCATCTCCTCTTCTGGCTGGTCCTGTTTTTCCGGACCGCTTCTGGCGGTCCGGCCGTCCTGAACGCTCAGAACGGTTGCCGGACCTGTACACCCGTGATTATACCTCATTTTAGAATTTTGTTTTATCGACAGAATCATCAAAGAACATTGTTTCATTTTTAGCACATTGCTGAAAACACAACAAATTCTTGACTTTTCTTTTGTGGTTTTTTATACTTACAGACGGCTTGGATCTCTTATGAATCTAAGAAAGGCGGTCTTCCCTGATGGAAAACGACCCGTATGAGGTGATTCGGAGCAACTACCCCGGCTATTCCCGGACTTTCCGCCGCATCGCGGACTACATCCTGGAAAACGGGGACCGTTTTGATGACAGCATCCTGAAGATGACCATCCGGGATCTCGCCGCCAGGACCCGCGTCGCGGAATCCAGCATCATCCGCTTCTGCAGGGAATGCGGCTTCTCCGGCTTCAGCGAGTTCAAGATCATGCTCGCGAAATACAGCCGGCGCCGTTCCTCGATCATCTTCGAGAGCCTCGCGGACGATGCCGAAGAAAAGAATTACCGGGACATCTTCTCCCTGACCGTCGAGACCCTGCAGATCGCGCGGGACCAGATGGATTACAGCACGCTCGAAAAGCTGACGGACGCCATCTGCAGCGCCGGGCGGATCATCTGCTGCGGGGTCGGCATGTCCGGCAGCGTCGCGGTCAGTTTTGCGGCCCACCTGCAGCGCGTCGGCATTCCGGCGCAGGCCGTGACAGACGGGGAGCTGCTCCAGATGGCGGCCCGGACTGCGGACCCGGATGCCCTGTTCATCGGCATCTCCAAGAGCGGCCGGAGCGCCCCGATCGTCTATGCCTTCGAGACCGCCCACGAGCGCGGCGCCGTCACGGCCTGTCTGTCCGGCTATCGGAACACGCCGCTCGGCCGGCACTGCGATATCCAGGTGATCCATTACTGCCCGACCACGATGCTGATGAACTGCCGCGTGGTCCAGAATACGATCATCGACTGCGTCTACCTGAACGCGGCACGGCGCCGTCAGCAGGAGGCCGAACAGGCCTACCGCGAGAACCGTCAGGCCATCAGCCGCCTGTACGTCCAGGATACGTCCCAGAAAGGATGACCCCATCATGCTGACTACTGTTCTCTTCGATATGGGAGGAACGCTCGAAAACATCTGGTACACTCCCGAGACCCGTACCGCCGCCATCGCGCGTGCGCGGGAGATCCTGCAGGAGAACGGCATGGAAGCCGGAGATACGTTCGAGGCTTTCCGCGCGTCGTTCGAACAGGGATATAAGGACTATAAGACCTGGGCCGATGCGCACGGCCGCGAGCTCAAGCCCGAAGAAATCTGGCCCGACTGGTATCTGCGTGACTTCCCCGACGCGAAACGGATGAGTCCGGAACTGGCGGAGGAGCTCGCAAACATGTGGGAGTACACGCTCTTCCACCGCGAGCTGCGCGAAGGCGCCGAGGAGATGCTGCGCACCCTCAAGGCACGCGGCTGGCGTCTGGGCGTGATCTCCAACAATTCCTCCCTTTATAATGTATTCAACGTGCTGGAGAACTGCGGCATACGGGACCTGATGGAAGATGTGACGGTCTCGAGCGTGACCGGCTACCGCAAGCCCAATCCGGAGATCTTCCGGATCTCGCTGCGGCAGATGTGCGTGGACGCGTCGGAATGCGTCTATGTCGGAGATACGCCGACCAAGGATATCGGCGGTGCGCAGGCTATGGGCTTTGGCGCCACGGTCCTGATCGCGTCGTTTCTGACGGCTGAGAGAGAGCCGGACCGGACCGGCCTGCCGGTGCCGGACATTGAGATCAGAAAGCTCGCAGAGCTTCCCGACAAGCTGGAGCAGCTGCGCATCGAGCGCGGGAAAGCCTGACGTGCCGAAAGGAGATACACCATGAGACCTTATGACACCTTTATCATCGGACAGCTGTGCATCGACGAGGTCGTCCAGGCGGACGGGACCGGCGAATGGTCGGTCGGCGGCGCGGTCGTCTACTCGTCCTACTCGGCGCTGGCCGGCGGGAACCATGTCGGCATCCTGATCAAATCATCAGCCAAGGACCGCATGATTCCTTACGTGCTGCCGGTCAAGAACGCGGATATCTACTGGCGCGAATCGAAGACCGGCACCACTTCGATCCGCAACGAATTTCTCGATGACAAGCACGAACGCCGCATCACGACCGCGCTGGCGCAGGGCGAGATGATCATGGCGTCGGAGATCCCGGACGTGGAGGCGAAGGTCTACCATATGGCCGGTCTGATGGACGGGGATTACGACAACGAGATGATCCCGATGCTCGCAAAGCGCGGCAAGGTTGCCCTCGACATGCAGTGCTATCTGCGCAAGCCGGATCCGAAGACCGGCGAGATGGTCTACGGCGACTGGCCTTATAAGGAAAAATACTTCCCGTACATCACCTACCTGAAGACCGACGCCGCGGAAGCCGAGATCCTGACCGGCACGTCCGACCGCCGCGAAGCCGCCCGCATGATGGTGGAATGGGGCGTCAAGGAAGCCCTGATCACGCACAACACCGAAGTGCTGGTCTATGACGGCAAAGAGTATTACACCTGCCCGCTCAAGCCCACGAGCCTGGACGGCCGGACCGGCCGCGGCGATACTACCTTCTCCGCCTATATCACGGAGCGCGAGCGCGCCGATATCCCGACGGCCCTGCAGTACGCCTGCGGCCTGGTCTCGCTGAAGATCGCGATCCCCGGACCGTTCAAGGGCACGCGTGCCGATGTCGAACAGTTCATCAAAGAGAATTACTGATCCCGCCCCGCCGCGGCCGCAGGCCGCGGCGGACCATGACGGCGGCCGCCGGCCGTAAAGGCCTGCGGCCGCCCTTTCCGCTTTTTGAAAGGAGCCTGTTTCATGAAAGCGATCCCTACCGAAGAACGCCAGCGCCTGGGAAGCCTGCTCGAGCACGCCTCGCAGGAGGAGGTCATGGCCATGATCCCGCAGTTTGAGGAGGCCGAGATCCATAACATCGCCGCGGCGCCGGCCGGCCCGGACGCGGGCCGTCATCCTGCCGCAGAAGGCGCGCCGGCCGCACAGCCTTCCGCTGCGGCGGCCGAGCAGGAAAACGGCCCGGACGGCACCTCTCCGCTGCGCCTGCTGGTCTTCAATATGGAGCGCGGCGTGCACATCGAAGAGATCGTCGATTTCCTGACGTCCTGCCCCGACGTGCAGCCCTTTGACGTGATCCTCGCGAACGAACTCGACGACGGGTGCGTTCGCTCGGGCGGAAAAGACACCACGAAGGAGCTCGCGGAAAAGCTGGGACTGAACTACGTGTACGGTCTGGAGTTCATCGAGCTCGTGAACCGGGAGGACCCGAAGGGCTTTCACGGAAACGCGATCTTTTCCCGCTTCCCGATCCGCCGCGCGCGCGTCGTGCGCATGCCCGAGCAGAACAACTGGTATTTTGACCGCCAGCGCCGCATCGGCGGACGCCTGGCCATCCTGGCCGAGCTCGAGGTGAACGGCCGGGGCGTCGGCGTCGTGACCGTCCATCTGGAGAACCGCACGGACGGCCCGGGCCGGTATGCGCAGCTGCACAGCGTGCTGGAAGCCGCCGAGGCATTCTTCCCGGCCGGCATGCCGGTGGCCATCGGCGGAGACCTGAACACGAACACGTTCGACGGGCGCGACGTCAGCGCCATCCGGCGGATCGTGGACAGTCCCGAGCTGCAGCAGCGGTGCTTGGACGATGTCGAGACCTGGGAAGAGTGCCTGCCCGACGCGCGCAGATACGGCTACGAGGTCCTGCCGGACGGCCTGACGCCCACGCGGCGCAAGCCGCTGCCCGAAGGCGGCTGGCTGTCGCTGCGGCTGGACTGGCTGCTCGTGCGCGGCATGACGCCCGGCGCCCAGCGCGTGATCTCCACGCGGACCGAGGACTGCGGATTCGCGCCGGAGGGCTCCGCGCTTGCGAAATATGAAGGCGAGGAGCTGTCGGATCACAACGCGGTGTGGGCCGAGGTGCGGCTGACGACCGGGAAGTGACCGCCAAGGCTTTTGCCTGCATGCGCCTTTGAGAATCGTCGACAATTTTTTATATGAATATCATATACTTAGTGTACGGATTCAATTCCCGAGTCCGTACACTATTTTTTGGGAGGTGCTCATGGCTGGAAAGCCTTAATATAGCAGGATTTTAGCGCAATCGTGAAAGGCATTTATGCCACGTTTACGCCAAATTCAGCGCCGAATGGACAGCAAGAGATGGGCAGCCGGTACTGCATGTACTTGACTGCCCATTTTTCTACGCCATTTGCTCTTTATGATCTTCGAACGAAAATCCGCCTCCCATGAGACGGATATCCGCACCGCATATGGCGGGATACCGTCTGTGATAGGGCAGAAAGCTGACCCCAAGCAATAGAATAAGAAATATATAGCGTCTTCTTTGATGCGGTCAGCTCGGAGGGGACGTTTCACATGAAGAAGGGGCTGCGGCACAAACCGCAGCCCCAACCAGTTATTTGACCGAAATGACCTCACGGGAGCATTCTCCACGAAGATCACCGCTCCAACCTTCTTCAAATTCTGTTGTTGGAGTAAAGCGCTGGATCAAGTCATATCCTTTTTCCACGGTAATATCTTCGGAAAA
>CACXFD010000168.1 GCA_902766845.1 uncultured Lachnospiraceae bacterium
CTCGAGGACTTCTTCGGGGATATGGACTTCAAGGTCACCGGCACCCATAAGGGCATCACGGCCATCCAGATGGATATCAAGATCCACGGCCTGACCCGCGACATCGTGGAGGGCGCCATCGAGCGTGCCCGCCAGGCCCGTCTGTACATCATGGACGGCGTCATGAAGAACGCCATCGCCGAGCCGCGCAAGGAGCTTTCTCCGTACGCGCCCAAGATCGAGACCATCATGATCGATCCTCAGAAGATCGGCGATGTGGTCGGCAAGCAGGGCAAGGTCATCAATAAGATCATCGAAGAGACCGGCGTGAAGATCGATATCGAGGACGACGGCAGCGTGGCGGTCTGCGGTACGGATCCGGCCATGATGGCGAAGGCGATCCAGATCATCAAGAACATCGTGACCGATCCCGAGCCCGGCATGATCTACACCGGCAAGGTGGTTCGCATCATGAATTTCGGCGCGTTCGTTGAGCTGGCCCCGAACAAGGACGGCCTCGTGCACATCTCCAAGATGCGCAAAGAGCGTGTCAATAAGGTCGAAGACGTCGTGAACATCGGAGATGAGGTCACGGTCAAGGTCATCGAGATCGACCGCATGGGCCGCATCAACCTGTCGATGAAGGACGTATAAGCCGGACGCCTCATGCGGACCGGGCCACGGCCTGAAAAATGATAAAACGGAAGAGCGGCCGCACGGAGAAAACCGTGCGGCCGCTTTTTTGACTGAAGCGGGAGAGGACGCCTGCGAGGCAGGCCGCGGCGGACAGAAAAAGGCTGCTTTGCCGGTCAGGCAAAGCAGCCTCGCGCGTCTGGCACGATTCGAACGTGTGACACCTGGCTCCGGAGGCCAGTGCTCTATCCCCTGAGCTACAGACGCATCTTCTATACTATACTCCTTCTTTTCCGGAATTGCAAGTGAAATCGGAATTCACAAAATCTTCAGAAGTCGTACAGGGTTTATACATTGCTTTTTAGACTGAAAAATGGTAGGATATCATAGAACAAAGGAGGTTTGCATCATTATGGCAGAACTCAGGGGAGATAAATTCGATAAATACCGGACGCGCAGCCGGGGCAAATATTCAAAGGAGCCGGAAGGCCCCAACGTCGGAAAGATCATCGCCGCCGTGATCGGCGTCGTGGCGGTCGTCGCGCTGATCGTCGTCATCTCGTACGCGATCCGCAACCGCGGAGGATCGTCGGATCCCGCAGAGACCGGCAAGACCGGGACCACGGCCGGCGCCGTGGAGGAGATCACCACGCAGGCCACGGAAGAAGCGGCGGATCCGTCCCGCTATGAACTGAAAAAAGACGCGTATCCCGAGATCAACCAGCTGTATGAGACCTATTATCAGGCCATGAAGGACCGGGACGTGGAGACGCTTTCCAAGATCGTGGACGGATATACGTTCACGCAGGAGGAAGTGGACAAGGAAAGCGAATACATCGAAGATTACCGGAACATCTCGTGCTACACGATCGACGGCATCCTGGAAGGGACCTATGTCGTCTATGTCTATCATGAAGTCAAGTTCCGCAACATCGACACCTATGCGCCGGGACTGTACGGCAGCTATGTCTGCACCAACGAGGACGGCAGCCTGTACATCAACGAAGGCCTCGTGGAAGGCGAGGTCGCCGCGTTCATCGAAGAGATGGATTCGAGCGATGACGTGCGCGCGCTGAACCAGGAAGTGGATCAGGCGCTCGCGCAGGCCCAGGCGAGCGATCCGGCGCTGGATAACCTCGTGACCATGCTCCAGGCCGCGTCCGGCCAGCAGCCGGCCACGCAGCCCGCCGTCATGGAACCGGCCGCCACGGAACCGGCCGCCACGCAGGCGCCGGAGCAGACGGACGCCGAGCCCGCGACGCAGGCTCCGACCGAGGCACCGACCCAGGCGCCCGCACAGGAAGTCTTCTCGGAGGTGAACGAGACCGTTTACGCCAAGGAGAGCGTCCGGATCCGCAGCAGCATGGATACGTCGGGATCGGATAACGTCGTGGCCACGCTCGTGGGCGGCCAGGCGGTCACCCGGACCGGAATCGGCCAGAACTGGAGCCGCATTACTTATAACGGACAGACCTGCTACATCAAGGCGGGCTTTCTGACCCGTGAGAAGCCGCAGGAACCTGCGGAGGAGGACTGAGCTTGCAGGTCAGGGATTTTGATTTTGATCTTCCGAAGGAGCTGATCGCGCAGGACCCGCTCGAGGTCCGCAGCGCGTCCCGGCTCCTTTGCATTGACAAGAAGACCGGAGAGACATCGCATCATACGTTTACGGACCTTCCGTCGTTCCTGCACCCCGGGGATTGCCTCGTGATCAACGACACCAAGGTGATCCCGGCGCGCCTGTACGGCGTGAAGCCGGACACCGGCGCGCAGATCGAAGTGCTGCTCCTGAAAAGGCTGTCGGACACGGAATGGGAGACGCTCGTAAAGCCCGGCAAAAAGTGCCGCCCCGGCACGCGCCTTTCGTTCGGGAACGGAGAGCTGACCGCGGAAGTGGAAGACGTGACCGAGGACGGGGGCCGGAAGATCCGCTTTTCCTATGAAGGGATCTTCGAGGAAATTCTGGACCGTCTGGGACAGATGCCGCTGCCGCCGTATATCACGCATGAATTGAAGGATAAAGACCGGTACCAGACCGTCTATGCCCGGACCGAAGGCTCCGCGGCCGCGCCGACGGCCGGCCTGCACTTTACGCCGGAACTGCTGAAGGAGATCGAAGAGAAGGGTGTCGACATCGTCCGGGTCCTGCTGCATGTGGGCTTGGGCACGTTCCGGCCGGTCAAGGCGGAGACGGTGGAAGACCACCACATGCATTCCGAATATTATAAAGTGACCGAGGACGCGGCGAGACGGATCAACGAAGCCCGCGCGCGGGGCGGGAAGATCGTCGCGGTCGGCACGACCAGCTGCCGTACGCTCGAATCGGCTTCGCGCGAGGACGGGACTGTCGTGGCCGGCAGCGGACAGACCGATATCTTCATCTATCCCGGGTACCGCTTCAAGGTCGTGGACGAGCTCGTGACCAATTTCCACCTGCCCCAGTCCACGCTCGTGATGCTCGTATCGGCGCTGGCCGGACGGGAACACGTGCTGGCCGCCTATCAGGAGGCGATCCGGGAAAGATACCGCTTTTTCAGCTTCGGCGATGCCTGCTTCTTTTACGATAAAAACGCTTGACAGAACCGGCTTTTCCGTCTAATATATCAGAGTATGCGTTTACATTACATCGAACCGTGTCTCCGGGATAATGCAAACGGGCAATAGAACATGGGAGGTGAAACAGATTGGCTAATATCAAGTCTGCGAAGAAACGGATCTTAGTGAACCGCGAGAATGCGGCCAGAAATAAGTCCATCAAGTCTTCTGTGAAGACCGCTGTCAAGAAGGTCGATGCTGCTGTTGCTGCTGGCGATACGGCTGCCGCCAAGGAAGCACTGCAGAACGCGATCTCCGCGATGGACAAGGCTGCGTCCAAGGGCGTGTATCACAAGAATACCGCTTCGCGCAAGATCTCACGTATGACCAAGGCTGTAAACGGCGTCGACGCATAACACGTATCTAACGAACCGTTGAACCCTTCCGGAATCCCAGGATGCCGGAAGGGTTTTTTGGAAAGAGGGAATATGGACAGCGAACAGAGCAAGATCCGCAACTTCTGCATCATCGCCCATATCGATCACGGAAAATCCACGCTGGCGGACCGCATCATCGAGCGGACCGGCCTGCTGACCAGCCGCGAGATGCAGGACCAGGTCCTGGACAACATGGACCTGGAGCGGGAACGCGGCATCACGATCAAATCCCAGGCCGTCCGCACGGTCTACCGCGCGAAGGACGGGCAGGAGTATATCCTGAACCTGATCGACACGCCCGGCCACGTAGACTTTAATTACGAAGTCTCGCGGTCGCTCGCGGCCTGTGACGGTGCCCTCCTCGTGGTGGACGCGGCGCAGGGCATCGAGGCGCAGACGCTCGCGAACGTCTATCTGGCCATGGACGCCAACCTCGAGGTCTTCCCGGTCATCAACAAGATCGACCTGCCCTCGGCCGACCCGGACCGGGTCGCGGAGGAGATCGAGGACGTGCTGGGACTGGAGGCCGCGGACGCGCCCCGCATCTCCGCCAAGAACGGCATCAATATCGACGCGGTGCTCGAAGAGATCGTGACGAAGATCCCGGCGCCGGACGGAGATCCGGACGCCCCGCTCAAGGCCCTGATCTTCGATTCACTGTACGATTCCTATAAAGGCGTGATCGTGTTCTGCCGCATCCGGGACGGACGCGTGAAAAAAGGCACGAAGATCCGCATGATGGCGACCGGGTTCGAGACCGAGGTCGTGGAAGTCGGGACCTTCGGCGCAGGCCGGTTCAATCCCTGTGAGGAACTGTCGGCCGGCATGGTCGGCTATATCACGGCCAGTATCAAGAACGTGCAGGAGACGCACGTCGGGGATACGGTCACGGACGCGGAACGTCCCTGCGCGGAGCCGCTGCCCGGCTACAAAAAAGTGACCAGCATGGTCTACTGCGGCGTGTATCCGGCAGACGGGGCCCATTACAACGATCTGCGCGACGCGCTCGAAAAGCTCCAGCTCAACGACGCCTCGCTCCATTACGAGCCCGAGACGTCGATCGCGCTGGGCTTCGGCTTCCGCTGCGGCTTTCTGGGCCTTTTGCATCTGGAGGTGATCCAGGAGCGGCTGGAACGGGAATACAATCTGGACCTGGTCACGACGGCGCCGGGCGTGGTCTACCGCGTCCACAAGCTGGACGGGACCGTGATCGAACTGACGAATCCCTCCAATCTGCCGGATCCGGCGGAGATCGATTACATGGAGGAGCCCGTCGTCGATGCGGAGATCATGCTGACGACGGATTACATCGGCCCGATCATGACGCTCTGCCAGGAGCGCCGCGGCGTTTATGTGAGCACGGAATACCTGGAAGACAGCCGCGCGGTGCTCAAGTACGTGCTGCCGCTCAATGAGATCATCTATGACTTTTTCGACGTGCTCAAGTCGCGTTCGCGCGGCTACGCGTCGTTCGACTATGAACTGAAGGGATATCAGCGGTCGAAGCTCGTGAAGCTGGATATCCTGATCAACCGCGAGGAAGTGGACGCGCTTTCGTTCATCGTGTTCGAGGGCAGCGCCTACGAACGCGGCCGCCGGATGTGCGAGAAGCTCAAGGAGGAGATCCCGCGCCATCTGTTCGAGATCCCGATCCAGGCCGCCATCGGCGGGAAGATCATCGCGCGCGAGACCGTGAAGGCCCTGCGCAAGGACGTGCTGGCCAAGTGCTACGGCGGCGACATCACGCGCAAGCGCAAGCTCCTCGAAAAACAGAAGGAAGGCAAGAAGCGGATGCGGCAGATCGGTTCGGTCGAGATCCCGCAGAAGGCTTTCATGAGCGTCCTCAAGCTCGAGGACGACTGACCCATGACGGATCTGTCCCTGTACCTGCACATCCCGTTCTGCGTGCGTAAATGCGCCTACTGCGATTTCCTGTCCGCTCCGGCGGACGAGGCGGCCTGCGCGGCCTATGCGGACGCGCTCTGCCGCGAGATCCGCGCATGCGCGCAGGAGGATCGGTCCGCGGCGGAGCCGGAGGGACCGCTGCGCGTCGTCAGTATCTTTCTGGGCGGCGGAACGCCGAGCCTTCTGACGGCCGCGCAGATCGGCCGGATCCTGGATACGGCGCGGGAAGCGTATCCGGTGGCTCCGGACGCCGAGATCACGATGGAGGCCAATCCCGGCACCGTGACGGAGGCGTCGCTGACCGGGTACCGCGCCTGCGGCGTGGACCGGCTGAGCCTCGGCGTGCAGTCGTTTTCGGAAAAGGAGCTGAAGGTCCTCGGGCGGATCCATACGCCGCGGGAAGCCTGCGAAGCGTATGAGGCCGCGCGCCGCGCCGGTTTCGGGAATATCAATCTGGACCTGATCAGCGGGCTGCCGGGGCAGCGCCTTCCGGACTGGATCCGCACGCTCGAACGGGCCGCCTCGCTGGGACCGGAGCATATCTCGGCTTATTCGCTGATCCTGGAAGAAGGAACGCCGCTGCTCGGGGCCGTCGTACGCGAGGAAACGGCCGAAGAGGACGGGCGCACCGGCGTGCGCGTCGGCACGGACGTCCTGTGGCTTCCGGAGGAAGACGAGGAACGCGCAATGTATCATGAGACCGCGCGCGTCCTCGCGTTGTCCGGCTATGCCCGCTATGAGATCTCCAATTACGCCCGGCCCGGCTTTGAGAGCGTGCATAACAACGGCTACTGGACCGGCCGGCTCTACCGCGGCTGCGGTCTCGGAGCGGCCTCTCTTCTGAAGCGGGACGGGAAGTATATCCGCACGTCCGGGACCCGCTCCCTGACCGAATATCTGGACGTCTGGAGCGGGACGGCGGAAGACGCCGGCGGACCTATTGAACGTCCGGAACACGCCGGCGGACCCGCGGAACGTCCGGGGCGCTATGCCGGGCAGACGGTCCTGAGCGAACGGGACCGGCAGGAAGAATTCTTCTTCCTGGGCCTTCGCCGTATGGAGGGCGTATCACGGAGCGGGTTCGAGAGGCTCTTCGGTCCGGATGCCTGGAACGCGTTTGCGGCGCAGATCGGCCGCCATGTCCGTCTGGGCACGCTGCAGTCAGACGGTGACCGCCTCCGGCTCACGGAGCGCGGGATCGATGTCAGCAATACGGTCTTTTCAGACCTGATGAGATAAGGCCGGCCTTGCCGGACCGGATTCGCAGCTTCTTTCTGTGGAGAACGATCGAACCATGAACTACGGAGAGCATACCAAAAAGAACAGGACTGTGCGGACAGGCGGGTCCGGAACGGAACGCCGGAGACGGCTTCTCCTGACGGCTGTGCTGCTTTTCCTGCTGTGCGGCCTGCTGGCCGGCTGCGGGGAGGCACGCCGCGAGACCGTGCCGCACGCGGCGGATGAGCCGGAGACCTACGCCACGGCGCCCGCGGAAACGGATGCGCCGGAAACGGACGGACCGGATGCGACGCAGCCATCCGAAGAAGAGACCGAGCCCGAGACCGAGGACCCGTATACGCGTCGCCAGCGCGCCGAGACCTCCTGGTTCACGGA
This sequence comes from uncultured Lachnospiraceae bacterium, assembly GCA_902766845.1. Classification (GTDB taxonomy): domain Bacteria; phylum Bacillota; class Clostridia; order Lachnospirales; family Lachnospiraceae; genus RUG11204. The sequence goes on from CACXFD010000168.1 coordinate 7,104, forward strand.
AGAGGAACTACGGCTGGCCGGCAACCGGATCGAGAAGTATTACGCCGAAAAAGGACGATATCTGGTCAGCGTGACGTTTGACCAGAAGGAATCCCCGTACCTGGGCCTGTACGGCGATTATGAGCAGCGCTACGGCGGCGGAAACGTGATGATCCTGGAAGTCGAGGTAAAGCTGGACGGTCCGGACGGAAAGAAGGACGAGAGCGTCGGAGCCGTGGTCCTGACGCGTTCGTCCGGTTCCTCGTTCGGTATTCTCGAAGAACTGGCCCCGCGCAGCGGGACCGCGCCCGCGCAGGACACGACGGCCGATCCGTCCGAAGGCGACCGCACCAACGACCTCGACAGCGCCGGGGACTGACGGCCCGACTCGGGTCTTGCACATTCGACGGCTATCGGTTATAATATTTTCTACGTTTTGCTGTTTGGAAAACGGCGCGGCCTTGGCCACATAACGGCAAAACCGGACGCGGAGCCATCCGTCTCCGCATCAGATCACCGGAACGTTTCCGGGGAAAACGGCAGGAAACATATCATGAACGTATATACGAAATGGCGGCAGGCGCTCTGCCTGTTCCTGATCCTCCTGATGGTCCTGTCTCTGGCGGCCTGTCAGGGCGGCGGCAAAGAGACGCAGGCGGAGAGCACGCTGACTGCGGCAGAGACGGTCCCGCCGGAAACGCAGACCGGAGAAGAGACGCAGGAGGAAACGGAACCTCCGACCGAGCCCGTCCCGACGCTGGTGGTCCTGGATGACGTGGATACGACCGGCTACCAGCAGGCGGACCGCGTCTGGTTCAAGCTTCCCGAGGACTGGACCGTGAACGAGACGGCCGGCGGGACAGCCAACCATGTGTTCCAGCTCGCGGACGGGGATTCGATCGCATATCTGAACGTGAGCTTCCAGGACGGTCTCGAATATGACCCAGACACCATCGAGGCGGCGTACGAGGACGCGGTGACCGCGAATATCGGCGCCTGGGACGGCATGAAGGAAGAGCAGATCGGCGAGTACACCTGGCGGCACTATCTGTTTGACAAAGGCACGGCCTATGAGGACGTGGTCGCGGACGTATATCTGTGCACCGACGGCCGGACGGTCATGTATTTTGAATTTGCCGCCAACGGGAAGTTCGTGGACAAACTGCCGGAGTTCTCGAACCAGATCCTTTCGACGGTCGTTCTGAAATGACTGTATTATGGTGAGAGTTTTGAACGCTCCCAGCCCGTCTTTTGCGCCGGGCCGGGGGCGTTCCGCATAAAGCAACGGAGGTC
>CACXFD010000169.1 GCA_902766845.1 uncultured Lachnospiraceae bacterium
AAGCGCCCGGCGTGGCCGACGCGATGACCGCCTACCTGTGCAAAGGCGCGTTCAACGTGGCGCGCGGCGGCTATGAAGAGGCCTATTCCGTAGCCGAGACCGTCGTCGAGACGCGCGAGCGTCTGCTGCGGCTCTTCGGCGCGCCCGCGCACGCGCAGGCCTGCTTTACCGGCGGGGCCACGCAGGCGATCAACCAGTTCCTGAAGGGGCTGCTCCGGCCGGGCGATCACGTGATCGTCTCCTCGATGGAGCACAACGCCGTCATGCGCCCGCTCTCTTCCCTGCAGCGGGCCGGCGTGGAGGTCACGGCTGTCCCCTGCGACCGGGCCGGCCGGCTGGATCCGGAGGACGTCCGCCGTGCCATCCGTCCGAACACGAAGGCCGTGCTGACCACGCACGCGTCCAACATCTGCGGCACCGTTCTGCCCATCGAGGAGATCGGAAAGATCTGCCGCGAGCACGGCCTGTGGTACGCGGTCGACGCGGCGCAGACGGCCGGCGCGCTGCCAATCGATATGGCTGCCATGAACATCGACTATCTGGCGTTTCCGGGCCACAAATCCCTGCGCGGACCGCAGGGCGTGGGCGGCTTCGTGATCACGCATGAACTGGCTGGTGTTTTGGAACCGCTGATCGAGGGAGGTACCGGATCTCGGTCGGATTCCGAAGAGCAGCCCTTGCTGCTGCCGGACCGGTTCGAGAGCGGCACGCTTCCGCTGCCGGCTATCGTCGGGCTCTGCGCGGCGCTTCGGCAGCTGATCGGAGACGCTTCACGCGGGTCCGGTTCCGATGCGAAAGATGCCGCTCCTGCCGCCCCGGCAGCTGCCGAAAAAAACGATCTCCTTGCTGACGCCGGAGTCTCTGCTTCAGGCGGCGTCCTACGGCAGCATTACCTGCATGAGCTGGCGATGATGCGGCGGTTCGTAAGCCATCTGGAGGAGAGCGGCGCGGCCGGCCGCGTCTATCTGCCCGGCATCCCGGATCCGGACGCGTGGGACGGAGCCCGGATGGGCGTTCTCAGCATCGACTTCACCGGCCGTGACAATGCCGAGATGGCCTACCGGCTGGAGCAGGAAGCCAGCGTCATGACCCGCGTGGGCCTGCACTGCGCGCCGCGCGCCCACAAGACCGTGGGCACGTTCCCGCAGGGCACGGTGCGGTTCTCGTTCGGGCCGGAAAACACCGAAGAAGAGGTCGACGCGGCCGCGCAGGCCGTCTGCCGGATCCTGGCGGAGTAAAAAAACAACAACAAATCATGCCGCAGGCTGTGGCAAAACGCTGTGGGCCGCGGCAAACGTGCCGCAGGCTGCAGCAAAAATACCGCGGGCGCGGCCAAACATGCTGCTGGCCGCGGCATGTCATCCAGGGATAAAAAGCAAGCTGCGGCGGATCATTTCAGGATCCGCCGCAGCTTTTCTTCTTCTGTCCCGGGGAGCAGCTCCCGCAGGTGCGCCAGCAGGCACCGGAAGGACTCCTCCGGTTCGCGCTGATACACGCGCGAGGTAAAGTCCGCCCCCATCCATTTCTCCGGCGTGGAATACTCTGCCACGCCCCAGCCGTACGTATGCCCTGCCCGGTCGGTCTCATACACGAAATCGCTGATCAGCACGTAGCACTGCGCCTGCAGACGCGTGATGATCGTCTCGAAGCCCTTTTTCCCGCCTTTGCGATAGTTGCCGTCTGCCTTAAGCTGTTTGGAGAGGACCGGGGCGCGCGCATCCAGCAGATCGTACAGCTCCTTGTCGCGGAACGACGCGAGCTCATCGTCGAAGCGCGCGTCGAAATCATACCCGTCGCGCCGCCAGTTCGCGAGGTCCGGGAACCACTCCCGGCTCACGAACGCGGCCTTGTTCGCGAAGAACTTGCCGTAGGCGCAGCCGGTCTCCCGGATCACCGGACCCTTCCATTCCCAGACGCCCGGCTCGCTCGTGAACCAGGCGCGCGGCGCCACGTGCTCTTCCACCGAAAAGCCCGGGATCTCATTTTCAAACAGCGGAACGATGCCGAAGCGGCGGACCGCGTCGGCCAGATCGGCCCGTGTGCGGATCATGAAGTCAAAGGCGGGCATGGGGGCCTCCTTGCGATCAGTTATTCTTTTACCGAATGCGGCCGAACCGATATCCTGTGAGCCGGGCTTTTCCCGGCTGACAGTCACGATTGGCCAGCTGCCTTTCAGGCCTGGCTTCTGCAGGCTGACAGCCGCGGCCGGTCAGCTTTCTGTCACGGATGGCAGTTCCCGCACGGCTTGTAACCCATGTCGATGACTTCCTCGCGCGTGCCGTGGAACTCCCATTTATTCTTATCCTTCATCTTCTTCACGCTGCTGCAGTTTGGATAATGGAACTTGTGCGTGTTCGTGTTGAGGATGTAGTCGTATTCCGGGGCGGCCTTTTTTGTCTCGGACTCGGTGGGCCGATCATTATCCGACTTGTTTGACTCGGTCTCCCGTCCTTCTGTTTCACGGTCCGTCCCGCTCCGGTCTCCGGCCGTTTCCGCTGTATCTGCGATCGCCAGCGTCTCACCGGGAGCCAGCCCGTACAGGTCATGATAGGTCTGATAGGTGTCCGCGTCGGCTCCGCGGTCCACCCATATCTCCGCCTCCTGCCCGTCTGTCACGAACGTGATGTCGCCCTGCATGTCCGTGCGCACCACGTCCGCCTGCGCCGCGGCCAGACGCTCCAGCAGCGCATCGTGCGGATGGCCGTAATCGTTGTGCTTTCCGCATGAGATCACGACGACTTCCGGATCTACCGCCTTCAGAAACGCCTCCGATGTGGATCTCTCGCTCCCGTGATGGCCGGCTTTCAGGACCGTGGCAGACAGGTCCGAGCCCGCGGCGATCATCTCCGATTCCTCCGCCGCGCCCGCATCGCCGGTCAGCAGGAACGATATGTCTCCGAGCGATACCTTCAGGACGATGGACATATCATTCAGATCCGCGTGCTCCGCCACCGGGCCCAGCACGTCTACCTGTGCGCTGCCGAGCCGGAACGAATCGTCGGCCCGCGGCACAGTCAGCATCAGACCCGCCTTCTGCGCATACCGGAGCAGGTCCGCGAACTCTTTTCCGTCATACGATGTGACCGGGGACAGGACGTTTCGCACGCTGACCGCGGAGAAGGCTGCGGCCAGTCCGCCTGCGTGGTCCTGGTGCGGATGCGTGGAGACCAGATACTCCAGTTCTTCGATGCCCTCTTCCTTCAGCACCGCGTAGATCTTCTGCGACTGCGACGAAGAACCGCCGTCCACCAGCATATGATGGCCGTCGCAGCTGAGCAGGATCGCATCGCCCTGGCCCACGTCGAGGAAGGTGACGATGAGCTGCCCTTCGGCGTCCTCCCCCGCTGCTTCCGAGGCGATATCCGCTGCGCTCTCCTGCCTTACGGCGCTTTCCTCAGGATCCTCTGCCGCCTCCGTCTCCATTTCCGACGGCTCTTCCGGGTCTCCCGCTGTTTCAGGCCCGACTGGTGAACCTGTTTCCTTTTGCTCTGTCTCCGGCTGTGCCGGTGTAGCCGCTTCGCCTGCCGTCCCGATCTCTTCCGCTGCCGATATTTCTTTAGAAGGCGCAGGAGAAGCCGGGCCCGGGGAACAGCCGGTCAGTATGAGCGCAAGGACCAGCAGAAGCGGTATCCATCTATGTTTTATACGAATCATCGCGGCCACCTTCTTGATGCAGGTGCATAACGGAACAAACACATAGTATTGTAAAAAAGCTCATTCCATTTGTCAATGCGGATCCATTGTGATGCCTCTATCCATTTCAAAATGCTTTTTCGACGATCGAAAAGCGGACAGGCTCCGATTGATTCCTGTCCGCTTATGATGTGTCTGCATTTCGTTAGAATTGTTTGCGGGAAACTTAATGCCACGCCCATGATAACTATATGTTTACAACCAAACTGCAGTGTGTTGTGATGTCATAATCGGCGGCCATAAAGTTCGTTCGCTGTATAGTATGTTTCGCTTTATCTCAAGAATAGCTATGATATGAAATAACAACAAGAGCATTCGGATCATAATAATCATTCGATGAATAATCTTTATCTCCGATCTGTATGCTTCCGATAGAGCCCGCTCGTTTAAGTACTCCGATCCTCAAATCTCTCATCGGTACCGTCTTAACATTTGTAAATCCCGCAGCGGTAAAAGCCATAGACACTGTTCCAACATCTGTCTTTTCATACTCTCCAACAGATGGGGCCTTGATTTTCCCTGTTTCCCGAGCTTCAATCTTTTTTATCCAATCACTTCCCAGAATACATCCGAATAGCCCAATGAATATGCACATTATTCCCGGATAGGAAAAATCATGAATTATTAGCAATAGTATCCCTAACCCGAAAAACGCTGCACAGGCTACTGCCCAGATCTTAATCGCCCTCCTAATACTCGATCTCACACTTTCTGCTTGTTCCAGATGTTTTGTTTGAAGCTCACGCTCCATTTCAATTTTACGAAGTCCTGCCTCATCAACATGTCTGATAATAGTCTCATTTTCATTTATAATCGGGACTTCAGATCTGCAGTATTCACAAACCGCTTTTCCAGACATGTCCTTCAAAACAATGGCGGCCCCACAATAAGGGCATGTGATAGATGTAACTTTTGCCATTCTTGCTCCTTTAACAAAAAGAGTTGATCACCGATTATCTACAAAGATTACAGGCACATTGTGTTAGTATCCAACCGCTTTTACACCATATTCGGCCTGCTCTTTCGTAAAGCCTTCATAGACCAGTTGCTCGATCAGTCCTTTTCTGGAAAAAGACATGAAATCCAAATATGATTGAGCTTTTTCTGCAGCCTGTTCATTCCAATCTACATTCATTATATCTACGACCTTTTTTGCTGTCTCCGCTTCATAGCCTTCATACTCTAATTGTTCAATCAGCCCTTTTCATGAAAACGGCATATAGCTCAGATAACTCTCTGCAGATCTGAGAGCGTTTCTCTCCTCCAATGTCAAATCGTCTTTAGGCGTACTTTGGGAAGTAGTTGAGCGCTGGGGAGATGAGTTTCGATTTCTTTCTTCCCGATCTGAGCGGTCCTTTTCTACGAGCGCAACAGGAACAACTGTATACTGATGTTCGGTGTCTAACTCCATGAACTGTGATAAAGGAGTTCCAATGCTTTCCTTTCCGGGAAGCGCAAATGTGCCATCTGCATGTTCAAGTATAAAAGAGCCCTGATCGTACTTCACTACAACATCAAAGGCGTTCAAAACCGTATCGCCATTATAGATTTTTAATTCAATACCTTTGCCTTCCCATCTGCGCTCCCCTATCTGTTTCCAAGATCCTTCAAAAACAATATCGAAGTGATCTCCGCTAACATCGTCGAAACTATGAAATTTCTGAGGATCAAGCGTATTTCCATCTTCCGCGAACACATCCGTGGCAAACCCGTTCGTAAAAGCTACGACCGCTGCCCTAAAGTATCTGTCATCCCATTCTTCTTCATCAAAAGTGCCCTCTTCATGACAGACCAGTTCTATCGTGTCTGTGACCTTCATCGAAGCCCCGGCATCAACACTTTGTGAGACGATCGTGAAGTCATTTTCATCGTCTAGAAACGAAACACCTTTCCCTTTATCGGTCTGAGTTTTGATGTTATCGATACCAAGAGCTTTTAACTCTTCCTTCGCCTGTTTAAGAGTCTTCTTCTGAAGATCAGGGATAACGACCAAACCCTCATACTGTACGACAACTTCGATCGAATCATTCTTTCCCCGGATCGTATTGATCTCAATAATCGACCAATCCTCCCTTTCTTCAGGTGAAAGGCCCCTGATCAATTCAGACACATCCTCTTTTGTCTTGTTTCTGACATACTTGATATCACTGATTCCTTCAGCCGAAGCAACCTCTTCTATACCATTGATGCCAACGCCATTAAAAAGGTCATTTGTCCGATCTTTTGTCTTTTTGCACGTTAAAACGATCTCGGCATTCTTGTCATATTCCGTTCCCGCAGCGGGATCCTGAGAAACCACTGTCCAGTTTGCGTCATCCCATATTCCTGAAGAATCACTTGAAACGCTCTTGACGTTGGCGAACCCGATTTCCTCTAATTCTTTCCTGGCATCGGTCAATACTTTCCCGCTGACATCCGGGATCATAAACACGGATCCGGTAATATAGTCGACGATCTTAGAATCATTGATTTGAACTTCCGAGTTCTTTGCTGCGATTTTGCAGCTGAATGTACAATCCTGAAGAACATTTACTCTTCTTGTGCCATATACATCCTCGTCACTGTTCTTCACAAATCTGATCTCATGTTCTCCTTCTTCAACTTCGATCTGCTTTGTTATATTCTCGCCATGTTCAAGCGTGACAACAAATTGCTCATCGACAAAAACATCAACATCATAGGTGCTGAACAACAGGTTCTTCTCAAACTCAATATCCAGGAACAATTGGTGCTTAATAACCGGGGGCTCCGTCACAGGCTCTGTCTCGTTATTGGCTGTGTTTGTGCCTGTTCCGTTTCCCTTTCCCCCACAGGCGGCCAGCAAAACCAACATGCACAGGATCATACAAAAGAACCCTATTTTCCTCTTCATGTTCTCTCTCCCTAACTGTAGACTGATACCTTGCTCTGAACCGTTTTCTGTAATGTATGCACTCAATATACTTACTGGTTTTACCGAAGCACATGCCTCTGATAAATCGTTCTGAAATCAACTCTTCAGATTTCAAGATCAATTCCGACGAGACAATCATTCTAAAATGGCACAGCATTCACGACGGTTCACATTAAAAATCCCTATTTAATATTGTAGAGTTTATAACTCTATTTGTCAATTCTTAATCCGCCCGTCGCTATACTAACATTGAGAAAGGAGCTCCGCCTATGACGTACTATGAACGCATCCGCGACATTCGCGAAGACTGCGGTCTGACACAAACAAACATAGCCGACCTGCTCCATGTTGGCCAACGGACCTACAGCGATTATGAAAGTGGAAAAACACGTATTCCTATTGACCGGCTGCTGATCCTTGCGCGTTACTACAATGTTTCTCTGGATTACATCACCGGCGCGAGCAATTTGAAAAAGCCTTTTCCTCTAAAATAACAGCACCCGGTTTTCCGGGTGCCGCCTTCGTTTTACTCCTTTTTAACAACCATTGTCGATGCCATCCTACTCTTCATAAACCACCTGCGCCTTGCACCGGCTGTCAAATGTCCCGACAACCACCGTCGCCGAAGACCGCAGGATGATCTTCTCCAGCGAATCACATCCGTCGAACGCGTTCATGTGCAGTTCTCTCACGCTGTCCGGAACCGTGATCGCCTTCAGGCTGCTGCACCCCACAAAGGCATCATCCTTGATAATACAGACCTCTTCGGGGATCGTGATATCCTCCAATGACCGGCAATAGTAAAAAGCCATTTCCGGTATCTCTTTCATGTGTTCCGGGAGGGCAAAGCGTTTCAGGTGATAAGCCATGGGTGCGATCCTCCCTTTGAACACCGCGTCCGTATGCCTCAGGTCAAGCTCCTCCAGAGACCGGCAGTGCCCGAAGCAGTCTTCTCCTACTTCTTCCAGAGAGGAAGGGAGCGATACTTGTACCAGACCGGTGCTGGCCCAAAAACAGGCCGCGCCCAGACGCCGGATACCGGCAAAAGATACTTGTTTCAATGACGGCATCCATCCCATAGCCGCACGTTTGGCTTCCATGACATTTCCCGGTGCATCGATACTTTCGATGGTCCGGCTCAGCGAAAATGCCCCGGGCCCGATAACATTCACCGAAGCAGGAATCGTCACATTTTTCTGTGTTCCGTAGTATCGTGTCAGGACACGGTCTTCCGTGATCTCAAACCCTGCCGCGCGCTCCTCCGTAAAGTTCTTTCGATGCGGCCAAACGAATGTCAGAGTAGAAGATGTTTTCCAGAAACTGTTGATATGGATCCCGATCTCCCGATCCGCAAGAAATGTGACCGTTTTCAGTTTACTGCATTTTCCGAATGCATATCTCTTCACTTCCCGGAGTGAAGCGGGAAGAACGATGCTTTCCAATGACCGGCACCGGCTGAACGCACTTTCCGATATCCTGACGGTTCCTTCCTGAAGAATGATCTCTTTCAATGCCGTACAGCCTTTAAACGTACAGACATTGATACTTTTCAAAGTTCCCGGAAGGACGATGCTCTCGAGTGCCACGCAGCCCGAAAAAACATGCCACCCCAGCGATCTGAGCCCGTTCCCGACCTGCACGGTTTTCAGTCTCGTGCAGGAAGAGAATGCACGGTTTTCAATCATAGTCACACTGTCCGGCACATAGACAGACTTGATCGTTTTGTTATTTCGAAAAGCATCTCTGCCGATGACGGTCACGCCCTCCGGAATCGTGACTGCCTCAGCGTTTCCGCTGTATGCCGTCAAAACGCCGTTTTCTATTGTAAAACCGTCCAATTCCCAAGGCCTCCCTTCCGACAGAGCACATATCTGTTCATCTGTCCGATAGTTTACTCCAAACAGCCGGCCGATGCAAGAAGCGCCAAAAAACACGGCCGCCGGCTAATCCGGCGACCGTGTTCATTCTCTCTCATCAATGTTTATCGCCTTAGCACATCCTCCCGTCCACGCTCTGGAAAAGCCGAGCACTTCTCATGCCGCGGCTCCCTTCACCAGCGTCACGATCAGCACGATGACCAGGATCGGCAGGGCCAGGTACATCAGACCGGCCACCACCAGCCCCACCAGGAACAGCGGGAACAGCAGCACGGAGCAAAACATTTTGAAGATGCCCCACGCGGCCCGCAGGCCCCAGCCGAACAGTTTGATGCAGGTCCACACCAACAGGATTCCGAATAAGATCTCCATGACCGATCTCCTTTCTTTTGATGAGACCATTATAAACGGGCCGGCGCGGGGAATAAAGCGTCCCCGCGCCGGATTATGGCTCTTAATACCGCAGAAAAGGCGGATCCTGCCCCCTCACGCATCCTGCTCCGCCATCATGCGGATGATCTCGCGGTCGGTCCCGCTCATGCCCACGCGGCCCAGACGGCCGAAGCTCGCGATGGAATTCTCCACGCCCTTGACCACGAGGCCGTCGCCGCCGTAGAACTGCTGGCCATTCTTGTACATCTCATATCCGAAGATCCCGGTCTCCACGGCCATCGCGATCTTGGCCGCGCAGGACGATTTCGCGCCGTCGCAGACGATGCCGGACGAGATCGCCAGCGCGTTCACGATCGTATGCGCGATGATCTTCTCATCTCCGCCGTACAGATACGCGATCCCGGCTCCGGCCCCCGCGCCGGCGCTGACGGCGCCGCAATAGGCGGAGAGCCGGCCGATGCCGGTCTTGGCGTGGATCGTGATCAGGTCGGAGACCAGAAGCGCGCGGTACAGCGTCTCCCGATCCGCGCCCAGTTCCCGGGCATATTCGATGACCGGGAGCGACGCGGTCATGCCCTGATTGCCGCTTCCCGAGCAGATGACGACCGGCAGTTCGCAGCCGTTCATGCGCGCATCGGACCCGGCCGCGGCTGCGGCCTTCGCGCGGGTGCGCACGTCGCGGCCGCCCTCCAGCAGGACCTTTCCGATGTTCGCGCCGTAATCATGCCGGAGCCCTTCTTCGGAGATCGCGCTGTTCAGCGTGATCTGCCGCTCCAGCACCCCGCATACGTCATCGGTGTCGCAGGTGCGGGCAAAATCACAGATATCCTTCACCGTCAGCAGGCCGTAATCCGGGCCGTCCGCTTCCGGGCCGCCGTCCGCAGTCATCTCTTTCTCGAAGACCTTCTTCCCGTCCCGGGTGATCCGGACGACGTTCGTATGCTCGTCCGCGATTCGGACCGACGCCTCATGCTCTCCGGCCCGGACCGTCACGATCATATCCAGCAGGTTTTCGGATTCGAGCGGGAGGATCTCGATCGGCGTGCGCTCCAGATACCCGTCCAGCCGGCCGATCTCATCCTCTGTCACGTGCGAGACGACCTCGAGCTGCGCATCCGCATCGCCGGCCAGCACACCGATGGCTGCCGCGGCCGCGATGCCGCGCCGTCCGCCCGTGTTGGGCACCACGACGCTGCGCACGTTCTTGATGATGTTCCCGCTCGCTTCCACCCGGATCCGCTCCGGCAGGGCGCCGAGAACGGCCCGGGCCCGGGCCGCGCAGTACGCCAGCGCGATCGGCTCGGTGCATCCCATGGCGCAGACCAGCTCGCGCTTCAGGATCTTCACATAGGTCCGATAGATCTCACTGTCCCGCTTCATGGTCCGCTCCATCCTTTCCGTTTGCATGCTTATATCGCTCGATCGCGATCATGCCCTCTTGTTTGAGCCACTTCTGACGGTCGTGGTAATCGGGCATCACGCGCAGCACATGCTCATAAAAGCGGCGTGAATGGTTCATCTCGAGCCGATGGCACAGTTCATGAACGATCACGCTGTCCGCCACTTCGGGCGGCGCCAGCATCAGCAGCGCATTGAACGTCAGATCTCCGTTCGGGCCGCAGGAGCCCCACCGGCTGGTCATGAAGCGGATCCGGATCTGTCCGTACGTGACGCCGAGCTGCTGCGCGTAGAGAGCCACGCGTCCGGGAATCACCTGCGCCGCGCGCCGGCGCAGTTCCTTCTTTTCCGTCTCGGTTAGGGCGCCGGCGCCGGCCGCGGCCGCGGCACGCTCCTGCACCTGCGCCGCGCGTTTCCGGATCCAGTCCGCATGCTCCTGCACGAAGGCCTCGATCTGCTTTTTAGTGGCGTGCTGCGGTGCCCGCAGGAAGATTCCCTCCGGCGTGACCTTCACCGAGAGCGTCCGCCGCGCGGACCGCTGTATATGGATATAGTTGAAATCTGCCAAATCGTTTCTCCTGAACTGTCTCCCTTCCGGCTGCGGCCGCAGGGATCACGCAAACAGGATCACAGGGTCCCCGTCCGTCACCAGGCATCCGTCCTGCACGCAGACGGCGCGGCCCGTGACTGCGTCGGTATATGTCCCGTCCAAAAGCCCGGTCTCCACGCGGCAGGTCTCCCCGGTGAGTGGGAAGATCCCCACTGCCTGAGATCCGGTCCACTCGCTCGGATCCTCTGTCTGACGTGCCGCTTCCTCGGCCTTCCGCGCCGCTTCCCCGGTCTTCCGCGCCGCCTCCGCTGTCTGCTGCGCTGCCTCCGCTGTATGCCGTGCCTCTTCCTCTGCCTGCAGCGTCCTGGCCGAAGCCGTCTTTGGAATCGCACAGTACCGGGCCCGGATCACATCGCCGCGCTCCCCGGCCGCTTCCGCGGAAAAGCTTCCGCTTGCCAGCAGCTCCTGATGGCGCACACGGCTGAGCCGGGCCAGATAGTCCGACAGGTCCGCCGTGACCGGTCCCTGCGCGATCGGGTCCGGATCGAACAGCGTCGGCTGGTGCACCGCACCGAATTCCTGCCCGTCGTAGATCATCGTGGCGCCCCGGACAAAGTAGATCCAGGCCGTCCAGCTGCGCAGCCGAGCCAGAGCCCGGCTGTCCGGCTCTTCCAGCCGGACCGCTTTCCGGCCGTCCGGATGGTCCGCTGCCGGGCCGTCCGGTCCGTCTGGTCCGTCTGGGCCGCCCGCTTCGGCTCCGGTCCCGCACAGGACCTGCGCCGCGCGCGGCCGGTCATGGTTCTCAAGGCAGCGAAGCTTGACGTAATCCGCCGGAAAAACGGCTTCCTGCTCCATGAGCCCGGACAGGTAAGCCGGAAGCTGCGCGGAATCGCGCATCGCGCGGGCCTGCGCCCCGTACAGATCATAATCGTAACAGATATCGAAGGCGCGGTAGAGCTCTCCGTCGGAGAGCATCGGCACGCCGCCCGCACGGCAGCTTCGAATGAATTCATGCTCGACCGATTCGGCCAGCCACAGGCACCCGGGCCGCACGGTCTCCACCTCGCGCCGCGCCCGTTCCCAGAACGCGAGCGGGACCAGGGGCGCCACGTCGCAGCGGAAGCCGTCCACGTACTGCGCCCACCATTTCAACGTATCGATCTGATAGTCCCACAGCTTAGGATGAGCATAATCGAGGTCGATCACGTCCCACCAGTCTCCGATCCGGTTGCCGAAGCTTCCGTCCGGCCGGCGATAATACCATTCCGGATGCTCCGCGGCCAGCCGCGCGTCCGGCGCTGTGTGATTATAGACCACGTCCAGCATCACGCGAAGCCCCAGCCCGTGCGCGGTCTCTGTCATCCGGATGAACTCTTCCATGGTCCCCTGACGCGGGTCCACAGCGCGGTAATCCGCGATCGCGTACGGCGATCCGAGGCTCCCCTTGCGCCGCATGCGGCCATTGGGCTGGACCGGGAGCAGGTAGACTACATCCGCTCCAAGCGCCCTGATCCGCGGCAGATCCTCTTCCAGCGAGGCAAACGTCCCCGCGCGATGGTTGCGTGTAAAGACCTGATAGATGACCAGGCCCCGGCCCTGCCGGCCGATGTTTCCCGCGGCGTCTGTCATCGGACTCTCCTTTCGGATCTCCGTCAGGGACGACGGTTCGGATCCGGTTCCATTATGCCATGGCGCGGGCCGGTTTTCAAGAGACATCGCATGTCCTCCCCGGTCTCCCCGTTCCGGCCCTACCCGTTCCGGCCGCCGGCCGCCCCTTCTCTTACCCCATCCGCATAAACTTTCCGCCCGTCTGAAAAAAGTGCTTGCATTTTTTTCGTCATCTGGTATACTAGAACGCGCTGGGGCATTAGCGCAGCTGGGAGCGCGCCACACTGGCAGTGTGGAGGTCAGGGGTTCGAATCCCCTATGCTCCATTTAAAACCACGTTTTTACGTGGTTTTTTTGATGTTAAAAACATAAAGTTCTCAACAAGTTCTCACACAGCCTGAACAAATGCGGAGATATTGTTAACAATCTCTGATTTGCTCACAATACTTTTTCTGTCTTTGTGATAGTAGTTTTCGGTACAACTCACGTCAGTATGCCCCATTTGAGCAATTACAAAGTTGTTGTCGACGTGGCTATCAAGAAGAATCGAGGCGTATGTTCGTCTTATATCATGTGGTGATTTATAGGAAAAACCGAGTTTTTCGCACACACGATACAGTCTGGAACGTATCGACTGGCACCCTAGTCTCTTACCGTTTTTTGTGAGCAAATACTCCCCATCTGGATTTAGTTTTTTAAT
>CACXFD010000170.1 GCA_902766845.1 uncultured Lachnospiraceae bacterium
ACGATCGGCGCGATGCCCTGATAGACGAGCCAGTCGTACATCTGCCGGTCGTTGGCAGACGGCTCGTGCCGGGCATCCATGAGCAGCAGGGCGCCCCGCAGGACCGACGATGACGTCAGATAGCGCTCGATCATGCGCCCCCAGCTCTCGCGCGCGGCCTGGGAGACCTTCGCGTAGCCGTAGCCGGGCAGGTCCACCAGGTACAGGTCTTCGTTGATGTTATAGTAGTTGATGGTCTGCGTCTTGCCGGGCTGGCCCGAGGTGCGCGCCAGCGCTTTCCGGTTCACGAGCGCGTTGATCAGCGAGGATTTGCCGACGTTGCTGCGCCCGCAGAACGCGAACTCAGGCAGATCGTGCCGCGGGAGCTTTGAGGTGATGCCGCAGACGGTCTCCAGCTGGGCGGAACGGATGATCATGACAAACTCCTTTAAAAGAGACCGGACGCCATTACAGTTCTTCGTCCCGGAGCAGCTCCTGCATCACGGTCTCGTAGATCTTCTGGCTGGCGTCTTTCCAGCGGTCGCACATGAGCTGGGCCATCTCGGCCGTGGGCGCGCTGACGTTGAGGCCGATCAGGACGTTCTTGCCCTCGCGGATCTCGCAGCGGACCACGTAGTCCTGGCCTGCGCCGCGGTAATAGTCCGCGTGCGTGCCCACCTCGTCGCGCAGCCGGATCCGGTTGTCCGCGAGGAACTGGTCCATGTCCGCCACGGCAGCCGGCGAGATGCTGCCGGAGAAGAAGCTCAGCGTTTCCTCGCCGTCCCGCGTGATCTGGTAGCGCGTGCTGTGATAGGCGGCCTCCGCCTGCACGAGGCCCGCGTCCTGCAGCTCGGTCAGGGCGGTCTGTACGTTGAAGTAGGTCGTATAGTCCTTTTCGAGGAAAAAGTCGCAGAACTGCGCCTGCGTCAGCGGGAACTTCACCTGGCGCAGCATGTACAGGATCATCAGTTTATACAGGGTCATCGGATCGGTCAGCATGACGGATCGTCCTCCTTTGCGAGCAGGCTCCGGTACCGCGCGATCTGCTCCTTCATGGCCGCGGGGGCCGGGCCTCCCTTGGTCAGACGGCTGTCCACGCAGACGCGCAGCGAAATGGCCTCGTAGACGTCTTCGTCAAAGACCGGGCAGGCCTCCTGCCAGTCGGAGAGCGGAAGCTCATCCAGCGAGATGCCGCGGTCCAGGCAGGTCAGCACCAGACGGCCGATGATGCCGTGCGCGTCACGGAACGGCACGCCCTTTTTGACCAGGTAGTCCGCCGCGTCGGTCGCGTTGGTGAAGCCGCGCTGCGCGCTGCGGGCCATCACGTCTTTGCGGAAGGTCAGGCCGCGCAGCATGCCGGCAAACAGGGCCAGGCTGTCCGCGGCTGTATCCATCGCGTCGAACGCGCCTTCCTTGTCTTCCTGCATGTCCTTATTATATGCGAGGGGCAGCCCCTTCATGGTCGTGAGCAGGCCCATCAGGTCGCCGTAGACGCGGCCGGTCTTGCCGCGCACGAGCTCGGCGATATCCGGATTCTTTTTCTGCGGCATGATGCTCGAGCCGGTCGAATAGGCGTCCGCGATCTCCACGAAGCCGTACTCGTTCGAGTTCCAGAGGATGATCTCTTCGGAGAAGCGGCTCAGGTGCATCATCAGGACCGACAGGGCGGAGAGCAGTTCGATCAGGTAATCGCGGTCCGCGACCGAGTCGATCGAATTGCCGGTGGGCCGGTCAAAGCCCAGCTGCGCGGCGACGAAGGCACGGTCCAGCGGGTAGGTGGTCCCGGCCAGCGCGCCCGCGCCGAGCGGGCATTCATTCATGCGCCGGCGCAGGTCCCGCAGCCGGCTCCGGTCGCGCAGCAGCATTTCCGCGTATGCGCCCAGATGGTGGGCGAGTGTGATCGGCTGGGCCTTCTGCAGATGCGTGAAGCCCGGCATGTAGGTCTCGGTATTCTCCTCCATCCGGTCCACGAGCACGCCGAGCAGCTCTGTGACCGCGCCGATCAGTTCATCGGTGCGGCGCCGCGTGTACAGACGCATGTCCAGGGCGACCTGGTCGTTGCGGCTGCGTCCGGTATGGAGCTTTTTGCCGGCCTCGCCGATGCGCTCGGTCAGGTGCGCCTCCACGAAGCTGTGGATGTCTTCGCTGTCATCGTCGAGCGTCAGCACGCCGGCGTCGATGTCCGCGAGGATGCCGATCAGGCCCTCCCGGATCGCGTCGCCCTCTTCGGGCGTCAGGATCCCCTGACGGGTCAGCATGGCCGCGTGAGCCAGGCTGCCCTCGATGTCCTCCCGGTACAGCCGGCTGTCAAACGGGAGGGAAGCGTTGAAATCCTGCACTTCCCGTGCCGTCGCTTCCTGAAAACGTCCGCCCCAGAGCTTCATGCTTCGTCTCCTTTCGTCTCGGAGGTATCCGCGAGCTGCATGTCCGCTCCCGCGGCCGCCGGCGTCTCCTGCTGTGCAGGCATGTCAGTGACCGCTTCCGCGGCTGCCGGCGTCTCCTGCTGTGCGAGCATGTCAGTGACCGCTTCCGCGGCCGCCGGCGTCTCCTGCTGTGCGAGCATTGCCGCAGCTGCCTGCGCGGCCGCCGCGTTCCGCTCCCGCCGTTCACGGGCCTCGCGGCGCAGCCGCTTGCGCCGGCGGATCAGCGCGTCGATGACCGCGGCAAGGACCAGTACGGGCACGCAGATCGCGGAGATCAGCGCGCCGAGCTTGAGCCCGCGCGGCAGATAGGTCAGCTGTACGGTATGCGTCCCGGCCGTCACCGGCACGGACAGGAAGGCGCCGGAGAATTTCTGAAGCTCCGCCGCCGCGCCGTCCACGGTCACGGTCCAGCCTTCATCGTACGGGATCGAGAAGAGCAGCAGGCCGTCACGGCCGGCCGTGACCGTACCGGTGACGGCGTCGTCCGCAAAGGATGTCACGGTCAGGCCCTCCGCCTGCAGGTGCGCGGACCAGTGACGGAACCGCTCGTCATCGAGACGGTAGAGGGTCAGGGACAGGGATTTGTCCGATTCGCCGGAACTGATCGTCACGGAGGCGAGCTCCCGGCGCCGGCCGAGGTCGATCAGATAGCCGCGGTCGATGTTGTTCAGCGTGATCTTGCGCGTCCCGCCCGTGACGGTCACGGTGGAGGCGCTCTTGCCGGACAGCTCCGCCACATAGTAGCCGTCCGCGGGGAAGGTCACCGAGACGCTGCTCCCGGAATAGGAATCGATCTCATAAAAGACATCGCCCTCGCCGTCGGGGTCCGTCAGGGAGACGAAGTCGTTCTGGACCTGCACCTTGGAGGTGCGGTCGGTCCAGGCCGCATCCATGTCCGCGGGGACCACGTAGCCGAGGGGAAGCGTCTCGTTCTGGCGGTACAGGCGCACCTCGCCGCTCTGCGCGAAGTCCGTCTCATAGCCGGACATGGCCTCCTCACGGTTGGTCAGCAGGTAGCGGATCGACAGCATCGCGCGGGTGACCGGCGTGGAGCCCATGACCGCGTAGGCGTTCGTGTTGCCCTCCATGCCCACCTTCTTATACAGCGAGGTCACGCCGGCGTGGGTGGTGGAGGAGAAGATGGACGCGGAGCGGTATCCATACCAGGCGCCGTCGTCCTTGACGCGGCGGGCCAGAGGGGACGACATGCCGTCCTCGCGTTCCACGCGGTAGAAGAGATCGCCGGCCTGCCGCGCCTGCTGCAGGACCGTCTGCACCTCGGCGCCGTTGTGCAGATAGGCGTTTCGGTCCACCAGCGTCACGCTGGTCACGGCCATATTGAGCGTGAGCTCGAGCGTGAGCAGGGCCACGAAGCAGACGATCATCTTGCTCCGCAGTTCCCGGCGCCGGCGGTACAGGTAGCCGATCAAGCCGAACAGGCCCAGATACGCGGCGTTCGCGTAATAAGTCCAGTGCGGGATGTTCTGGCCTTCATCGGCCAGCTTTTCGGCGAGCAGCACGAAGATCAGCGCGGCGCCGACGGCCGCGGCGATCTTTTTCAGCGAGAGCTCCGACAGGTCGTGGAAGGCCTCGCGGCACATCGTCAGCAGGACCAGCGTATACAGGAACGACTGTCGGCAGGGCAGGGAGTTCGGGTAGTGGAAGCCGTGCCAGATGAAGTTCAGCATGTTCATGGAGAAGCTCATGAAGAAGAACAGGAGCAGCCCCATCTTGACGGCCTTCTCGCGGTACGGGATCTTTTCATCGAGCAGGTACAGCACGAACAGCGGGATCACGACGACGCCCGAATACAGGTTGGGCCAGTGATCCAGGCCTGTTTCGACCTCGACGAGGGTCAGGTGCCGGATCATCATGTCGAACGAGGAGAAGTACGTGGTCAGCGTCTTCGGGAAGTTCATGCCGGCCGACGCCGTGTTCCCGAGCGCCATGGCTTCGGGCACCAGCAGGACGGCCGCGATGCCGCCCGCGAGCAGCGAATAGATCACGAAGCGCAGGTAGGGCGCGGCGATCCCGGTCCCGTCCTTGCCGAACCGGGGCTTCATCATCAGGTAGGCGATGAAGTAGAAGACCAGGAACAGGCAGACCATGATCGAGATATAGTAATTCGACAGGATGCACAGGGCCAGCGTGACGCAGTAGAGCAGGCCCCGGCCCTCATCGATCAGCTGCTCGAGCCCGAACAGGATCAGCGGGGCCAGCAGCAGGCAGTCGAGCCACATCAGGTTCCAGCTGTAGGCCGCGAAGTAGCCGCTCATCGCGTACATCGCGCCGAAGAGCGCGTCCCCGATCAGCGCGCGGGTGCCGCGGTGCTTTTTCAGGTACCAGGCGAACGTGGCCGAGCACAGGCCGATCTTGATCACGATCAGATAGGTCATGAACTCGATGATCACGCTCTGCGGCAGCAGGAAGAGCAGCCAGTTGGTCGGGCTGGACAGATAGTAGCCGAACAGGGCGGTGTAGTTGGTGCCCAGGCCTACTGTCCAGGTATAGAACAGGCTCCCGCCTTCGTGGAGCTTGGTCCAGAAATCCGAAAAGAACGGCGCGTACTGGTGGTACATGTCCGTGCGCAGGAAGCTGTTGTCCCCGAACGGGAAGATGCCCTTGCCGATGAAGATCGCGAGCATCATCAGGACCGGGAGCAGGAACGCGAGCAGCAGGATCCTGCGGTCCTGCGCGCGGCC
>CACXFD010000171.1 GCA_902766845.1 uncultured Lachnospiraceae bacterium
GGGCGTCGCGGTCATGCTGTTCTATCAGGTCGGGGAGCTGTTCCAGAGCATCGCGGTGGGGCGCAGCCGGCGCAGCATCGTCGCGCTGATGGACATCCGTCCCGATCACGCGAACATCCTCGGCGAGGACGGCTCGCTCGAGCAGGTGGACCCCGAAGACGTGCCGGCCGGTTCGCTGATCATCGTGGAGCCGGGCGAGCGGATCCCGCTCGACGGCGTGATCGAGGAAGGCAGCGCGTTGCTGAACACGAGCGCGCTGACCGGCGAATCGCTCCCCCGCAGCGCCGGCCCGGGCGATGAAGTCATTTCGGGCTGCATCGCCGTGGATGGGAGCCTGCGGATCCGCACCACAAAGGAATACGAGGACTCGACGGTCGCCCGCATCCTGGACCTCGTCGAGAATTCGAGCATGAAAAAGGCGAAGGCGGAGAACTTCATCTCCCGCTTCGCCCGCTGGTATACGCCGATCGTCTGCTACAGCGCCCTCGCGCTGGCCGTGCTGCCCCCGATCATCCTGCTGATCCTGGGCCGGCCGGCCCAGTTCCAGACCTGGATCATGCGCGCGCTGACCTTCCTCGTGATCAGCTGCCCCTGCGCCGTGGTCGTCTCGGTGCCGCTCTCCTTCTTCGGAGGGATCGGCTGCGCGTCCACCCGCGGCATCCTGGTCAAGGGCTCCAATTATCTGGAGGCCCTCGCGGATACGCGCTTCGTGGTCTTCGATAAGACCGGCACGCTGACGAAGGGCACGTTCGAAGTCACGGACGTCCTCCCGGCGGACGGCATTTCGAACGATCAGCTCCTGACCTGGGCCGCCGCGGCGGAGGCCCATTCGAACCACCCGATCGCCCAGAGCATCAAATCGGCCTGCGGCCGCGCTGTCCCGGCCGAGGCGGTCACGGACATCCGCGAGATCCCAGGCTGCGGCGTGCGCGCGGTGTGGGACGGGCACGTCCTGCTGGCCGGCAACCGGCGCCTGATGGAGCAGGAATCGATCGTCTGTCCCGAAGAAGAAACGACGAACGCGGCCTGCGTCTACGTGGCCTGTGACGGCCGCTATGCCGGCTGCCTGCACATCGCGGACGTGATCAAGCCCACGAGCGCCGCGGCCATGAAGGACCTGAATCTGCAGGGCATCTCGACGATCATGCTGACCGGCGATACGCGGGCTGCCGCGGAAGAGATCGCCCGCGAGGTCGGGATCACCACGGTCTGCGCCGAACTGCTGCCCGAAGACAAGGTCCGGGAAGTCGAAAAGCTGCTGGCCGCAAAGACGGACCGTGAAAAGCTGGCCTTCGTCGGGGACGGCATCAACGACGCCCCGGTCCTGTCCCGCGCGGACATCGGCATCGCGATGGGCTCGCTCGGGTCGGACGCGGCCATCGAAGCCGCGGACGTGGTCCTGATGGACGATGATCCGGCCAAGATCTCGCTGGCCATGCGCATCTCGCGCCGGACGCTGCGGATCGTGCGGCAGAACATCGTTTTCGCGATCGGGGTCAAGATCTTCTTCCTGATCCTCAGCGCGTTTGGCCTGTCCAATATGTGGATGGCCATCTTTGCCGATGTCGGCGTTATGATCCTGGCCGTGCTGAACGCGACGCGCGCGCTGCGTCTGCCGGGCTGAGGCGGGAACACATACTGAATAATGAGAACGGGCGTGACCTTTCCGGTCACGCCCGTTCTCTTTCTGTCTGCGCAGCGGTCCGCTTTGTCCGCGTTTCTGCCGCGCCATGTCCGCGCCTTCTGCCGGTCCCCGGCCGAACGGCCGCACCGGCATCGGTCCTGTCCGCGCCGGCCGTTTATTCCTCCGCCAGCGCCAGCGTCTTCTTCAGCGTCTCGGCCGATGCGCGCAGGGCCTCGCGCTCCTTTTCGCTCAGGTAGATCGGCACGGCGGCTTCCACGCCGCCGCGGCCCACGATGGCCGGCATGCTCAGCGCCACGCCCTCGATCCCGTACATGCCATGCTGCATGAAGGACACCGGAAGCACGGACTTTTCATCCCGCACGATGGCCTCGCAGATGCGCCGGACCGACATCGCGATCCCGTAATACGTCGCTTTCTTGCGCGCGATGATCTCGTACGCGCTGTTTTTGACCTGTTCGGCGATGTCCTGCAGTTCGCAGGGCGCTCCGTCCGTCCGGCAGAGAGCCGCTCCGTCACCGTCCTCCGCGCCGGCGCCGCAGGCCTTCCGGCCGCGCATCTCGCAGAAACGGTACAGCGGCACGCCGGACACGTTCGCGCTCGAAAAAGCCGCGATCTCACTGTCCCCGTGCTCGCCGACGATGAACGCGTGCACGGAGCGGCTGTCCACGCCCAGGTGCTCGCCGAGTAGATATTTGAGCCGCGCGGTGTCCAGCACGGTCCCGGATCCGAAAACGCGCTCCTCGGGGAAGCCGGACAGCTTCACGGCCAGGCAGGTCAGCACGTCGACCGGATTCGCGACGATCAGCAGGATCCCTTCGCGGTTGTATCGCGCGATCTCCGGGATCACGCTGCCGAAGATCGCCGCGTTCTTCTTGACAAGGTCCAGCCGGGTCTCGCCGGGCTTCTGCCCCGCGCCTGCCGTCACGATCACGACCGACGCGTCCGCCAGGTCCGCGTAATCGCCCGCGTAGATCTGCATCGGCTTCGCAAACGGCAGCCCGTGGCCGATGTCGAGGGCTTCGCCCTCCGCGCGCGCCCGGTCCGCGTCGATCAGTACCATCTCCGAAAACAGCCCGCTCTCCATCAGCGCAAAGGCCGACGCGGCTCCGACGAAACCGCACCCGACGATGGCCGCCTTGCGGCTGCTGATCTCACTCATCTCTGTCTCCTTTCTCAAAAAGCGGCCGGCACGGGATCATACGATTCCCTGTGCCGGCAGAAAGGCCGGCCGGCTCACACCGGTCCGGCTA
>CACXFD010000172.1 GCA_902766845.1 uncultured Lachnospiraceae bacterium
GCTCTCCGAGCCGAATCTTATACGAAAACCATTATACCAGTGTGCTCCCCGTTCGTAAAGCGGATTCGGGCCGGAAAGTCATTAAATCTGGTAGAAAAAAAGAGGCGGGACACAATATCTTGTGGCCGCCTCCTCAGTATTTTCTGCGCAGCAGGACCCAGCGGTTGTCATGGCCGCACCGCAGCTCGAACAGCGCGCGGCGGTCACCGAGATAACAGACGCAGTCATAATACGCCCCGAAAAAGTCATCCTTCTTTTTCAGGCTCCGCTCGATCTTCAGCGTCTGGGTCTCTCCGTCTTCGTCGATAAAACGGATCCAGCGCAGTTCATTTTCCCCCTGCTTGGAAACGTTCAGATTCACCTGACAGGGCGTGACGAATACATCCTCCGTCCGCATCTCCTGCTCCTCTCCGTCCGGCCGGCCCCTTTCCGGCCGGAATGCGAACATCTGTTCGATTTCATTATACCGCGCTCCTCCGGGTCTGTCAAGCCGGAAAGAACACCGCGGCGAATGCAGAGGGATGGCACAGAGGAAAGCGGAGCTTTGGCTCTTGGAGAACAAAAAGAACAGAATGGCGGCTCCTGGAGCATAAAAAGCGGAGCCGCGGCATGTGCCGCGGCTCCGCTTTTGGAAAGCACGGGACGGAAGATCAATACTTCCGCTTTCTGGCAGCCTCAGACTTCTTCTTGCGTCTGACGCTGGGCTTCTCGTAATGCTCTCTCTTGCGAATCTCCTGCTGGATACCGGCCTTTGCGCAGTTTCTCTTGAAACGGCGCAGAGCACTATCTAAACTCTCGTTTTCTTTAACGATCACGTTCGACATAGCTTTATCTACCCTCCCTCCAGCTTTGGATTGTGCTGCCTTCGCTGAATGGTCGCACTCACAGCGCTACAAGAAAGTATACCATATTTTCACGATTCGTCAACAGAAATTTTGCGATGACGCGTCCTGCTTTTGCTGATATCACGCACCCAGCTGTTCACGCGCCACGGCCTGCGCCTTCTCGAGCGCGGCCGGGATCCCGGACGGATCCTTTCCGCCGGCCTGGGCCATGTTGGGACGTCCGCCGCCGCCTCCGCCGACGCAGCCGGCGATCGCCTTGATCAGGTTGCCCGCGTGGGCTCCCTTCTTCATGGCGCCGTCCGTGGCCGCGGCCATCAGGCTGACCTTCGCTCCGTCTGTGCTGGCCAGCACGATCAGCGCTTCTCCGAGCTTCTCGCGCAGCTGGTCGCCCAGATCGCGCAGCCCGTTCATGTCGACGCCGTCCACGGCCGTGCAGAGCACCTTGACGCCGTTCACGTCGACGGCCTGTCCGGTCACGTCGCCCAGCGAGTTCTGGGCCAGACGGCTCTTCAGGCTCTCGTTCTCCGACTGCAGGGACTTCATCTCAGCCTGCATCTTTTTCAGATGCTCCGAAAGGTTCGCGGGCGTGGTCTTCATCAGGGCGGCCAGCTCCGAAAGCTGCTCTTCCAGACCGCGGTAGTAGGCGCGGACATGGTCTCCGGTGATGGCTTCGATCCGGCGCACGCCGGCCGCGACGCCGTTCTCCGACAGGATCTTGAACTGACCGATCTCGCCGGTGTGGCGCACGTGCGTGCCGCCGCACAGCTCCGTCGAGAATTCGCCCATCCGGACGACGCGGACCTCTTCTCCGTATTTCTCCCCGAACAGCGCCATCGCGCCGCTCTTCTTGGCTTCCTCGAGCCCCATCACGGCCGTCTCGACCGTCAGGTCGGCGGCGATCTCCCGGTTCACGAGCTCCTCGACGCGGCGCAGTTCCTCGGGCGTCATGGCCTGGTAATGGCTGAAATCGAATCGGGTGCGTTCGGTATCCTGATACGATCCCTTCTGCTCCACGTGCGTGCCGAGCACTTCACGCAGGGCCTTCTGCAGCAGGTGGGTCGCGCTGTGGTTGCGGCAGGTGTCGCGGCGTCCCGTTTCATCCACGCAGAGACGGACCGTTTCGCCGGTGCGCAGCATGCCTTCGGTGACCGTTCCGATATGCGCGATCTTCCCTCCCGAGACATGCTCCGTCTTCTCGACGGACAGCTTGCCGGAGGCGCCGCGGATCTCGCCGGTATCGCCGACCTGTCCGCCCATGGTGCCGTAGAACGGGGTCTCCTTCGTGATCACGGCCGCACGCATGCCTTCCGTGACGGCCGACACGACCTGATCGCCCTCTTCGGTATCCAGCGACGCGAGGAACAGGACCTCGCTGTCCGCCTCGAGACGGTCATATCCGACGAAAGCGGAATGGACCGACGCATCCATCGTGTCATAGACCGTGGCCGCCGCGCCGCTGTAGTTGGTCTTGATCCAGCTGCCCTTCGACTTTTCCCGGGCCGCCGCGCGGGCCGCCTCAAAGCCGTCCGCGTCCACGGTCAGGCCGTTCTCCTCGAGCACGTCCTGCGTGGAATCGATCGGAAATCCGTAGGTGTCATACAGCAGGAACGCGTCCGTGCCGGGCAGTTCCGTCTTTCCTTCCGCGCGCAGTTTGTCCATCATGCCGCCGAGGATCTCCAGACCCTGGTCGATGGTCTTCTCAAACCGCTCCTCTTCGAGGGCGATGTTGTTCATGATGAACTCGCGCTTTTCTTCCAGCTCCGGATAGCCGTCCTTGGAGCCTTCGATCACGTGATCGGCCAGCTTCGTCAGGAACGCTTCGCGGATGCCCAGCTTGCGGCCCTGGCGGATCGCGCGGCGGATCAGCCGGCGCAGCACGTAGCCGCGGCCTTCATTCGTGGGCATGATGCCGTCCGAGATCATGAAGGTGGTGGAACGGATATGATCGGTGATGATGCGGACCGACACGTCCGGCTCGTGGTCCGTTCCGTAGGCGCAGCCCGCCAGGCGGCAGACCTCGTCGCGCAGCGAGCGGATGGTATCCACGTCAAACAGCGATTCCACGTCCTGCACGGCCACGGCCAGACGCTCCAGGCCCATGCCGGTATCGATATTCTTCTGCTCGAGCTCGGTATAGTGGCCGTGCCCGTCGTTATTGAACTGGGAGAACACGACGTTCCAGATTTCCATATAGCGGTCGCCTTCTCCTCCCATCACGTCTTCGGGGCCGCGGCTCCACTTCTCACCGCGGTCGTAATAGATCTCGGTGCAGGGACCGCAGGGACCGGAGCCGTGCTCCCAGAAGTTGTCTTCCTTGCCGAATTTATAGATGCGCTCGGCCGGCACGTGCATGTCGTTCAGCCAGATATCGTAGGCTTCCTGATCATCCACGTAGACCGACGGATACAGGCGCTCCGGATCCAGGCCCACCCATTCCGTCAGGAACTCCCAGGCCCACGGGATCGCCTCTTTCTTGAAATAATCTCCGAATGAAAAGTTTCCGAGCATCTCGAAGAAGGTGCCGTGGCGCGCGGTCTTTCCGACGTTCTCCAGGTCACCGGTGCGGATGCATTTCTGGCAGGTGGTCACGCGACGGCGCGGCGGGATCTCCTGTCCGGTAAAATAGGGCTTCAGCGGAGCCATGCCGGAATTGATGATCAGCAGGCTCTTATCGTTATGAGGGACCAGGGAAAAGCTCTTCATGGCCAGATGTCCCTTGCTCTCAAAGAACTCCAGAAACAGTCTTCTCAGTTCATTCACTCCGCGTTTTTCCAACGTTCTATCCTCCTGCCGGCCGGGGCCGGGACCGCGGTTCCGCCGCGAACGGACCTTGCGCCCCGCCCTGTTACGGCGATCCGGCGCACAGCTTTGAAATTGTACCACAAACAGACAGGCCGCGCAAGCCGGAACTTGCGCGGCCGATGCGAATCTCATCGGTTTTTCATCGGGATTCGGTGTTTCTTCAGGCAAGGCAGCGTCCCGTCACGGGAAATACGTGCGGTAGACCTCGTAGAAATCCGGATATTCCGCGGCGTCGGAGATCAGGGAAAAGCCGTCCCAGGCGTCTTCGTTGAATTCTCCGTCCAGATCTTCGCAGGCCTCGCCGTATGCTTCGAGAAACAGTGCGGCCCGGCGCTTCTGCAGGATCCGTTCCTTG
This sequence comes from uncultured Lachnospiraceae bacterium, assembly GCA_902766845.1. Taxonomy (GTDB): domain Bacteria; phylum Bacillota; class Clostridia; order Lachnospirales; family Lachnospiraceae; genus RUG11204. Next base: position 4,003 of record CACXFD010000172.1, read on the forward strand.
TTTGCCTGCGTGGCGGCCGTGTCGTAATCTTCCGTGCACAGGAAGATATAATACATGCCGCCGTCCTCCGTGACCGGGCTGACCTGTCCGTCCGTCAGCGCGAACGCGGCCTGCTCGAGCGTTTCCGGCAGATCTCCGCGGGCCAGCGTCAGACGCATGCGCGCGGCGTCGACCGTATACTTTTTGGCCGTCGTTTCGAAATCAGCGCCGGCCGTCACACGTTCATAAGCTTCCTGGACGCGGGCACGGTCGGACGCGCAGATCATCAGGACATGGATGATTCGGGCCTCGCTGTCACTGACCACCCCGCTCTCGCCGGCCGTCAGGCGAACGCACAGCTTGTTGGCCAGGCAGTATTTTTCAAAAGCCTGCCGGACGCTCTCCTCGGTCATGCCGGAGGCCTTCTGCTGCGCCGCCGAGAGCCGGCTCCGGTATTCGCGGGCCGCCGCCTCGCAAAGCGCCTTTTCCTCCCGGGTCAGGCTGATCTTCTGCCGCTTTGCCATGACCTGCATGGCCTGCAGCCGCGCCAGGAACTCCTTCAGCGAGGACTTCATATGTGACGCGAACGTGGCCCCGTCCGGGAACGACGCATCCCAGATCTCATTTCCGTATGCGGCTTCGTACATCGCCTGCTGCGATGTCAGGAACACGTTTGCTTCCCCGGAGCTGCAGATCTGATCCTCGACGCGCATCAGCTGGTTCGAACGCAGTCCGAACAGCCGCCCGGCCCAGACGGCCGGACGGACGATCCCGCGATGTACCAGAAAAAATCCGGCCGCGGCCAGTATCAGAAGGATCAGCGCGATCCAGAGTCCTTTGCGTTTCATTGAGGCAGTTCTCCGATCTCCCCGTCAAGAACGGCGCGCAGGATCTTCAGGACCCCGCCGTTCACGTTGCTGTCCGTCAGGAAGCGGGCCGCCTCTTTCGCCGCGGGGACCGCGTTCGCGACCGCGTAGCTGTAGTAGGCGCGCTTCATCATCTCCACATCGTTCTGCTGGTCGCCGAAGACCATCGTCTCCTCCGGCAGGATGCCGAAGCTCTCCTGGAGCTCCCGCACCGCGCGGCCCTTGTTAGCCCCCATCTTCAGGAAATCCAGCCAGACGAGGCCGGAATAGCAGACCTGCATGCGGTCCTGCCAGCGTTCCTGCATGAAGCCGGCCACTTCCGGAATGCGGTCCCGGTGAAATGACACCGTCAGGATCTGCGCGCCCGGAATGACCGCATACAGATCCGGCACGATCTTGAGGTTGTATCCGTAATTGTCCCGCATCAGGCTGTGGAATGCCGGATCCTCCGAATCCGTATACGACTCGCCGACCGTGTTGATCAGGCAGTCGATCTTCGGATCCACGGCCTTCATCTCCGTCAGCAGCTGCCGCGCGGTCTCCTCCTCGATGGTCCATGTCACGAGATCGCGTCC
>CACXFD010000173.1 GCA_902766845.1 uncultured Lachnospiraceae bacterium
ACGCCGGCCGGCCGCGGAGGGGATAACACCGCCGAGGCGGCCGGACGGACGCGGCTGCAAAGGCCAGTGTACCGGCCGGACCCGCCGCGGGAGCCGGCAGAAAAAGGAGACATCGTTTATGAGCGGACTGACACATTTTGACGCCGAAGGCAAGGCGGTTATGGTGGATGTTTCGAATAAGGCGGAGACGGTCCGCGAGGCCGTGGCCCACGGGCGCATCCGCATGAACGAGGCGGCTTTCGAAGCCGTCCGCGACGGCACGGTCAAAAAAGGCGATGTGCTCGGCGTGGCGCGCGTGGCCGGCATCATGGCCGTCAAGCGCACGCCGGACCTGATTCCGCTGTGTCATCCGCTTCCGATCGCCTCCGCGTCGATCGACTTTGAACTCAAAGAGGACGACCGCAGCGTTTCGGTGCGCTGCCGCGTCCGCACCCAGGCCGTGACGGGCGTGGAGATGGAGGCGCTGACCGGCGCGTCGGTCGCCCTGCTTACGATCTATGATATGTGCAAAGCACTGGATAAAGGGATGGATATCTCGCAGGTCTGCCTGATCGAAAAGAGCGGGGGCAAGAGCGGGACGTTCATCAGAAAGGATCTTCCGTGAAGGACCGTTTCGGCAGAGAACTGGATTATCTGCGGATCTCGGTCACGGACCTGTGCAACCTGCGGTGCCGCTACTGCATGCCGCAGGAACGCGAGAAGTGCCGCCACGAGGACCTTCTCACGTACGAGGAGATCGCGCGGCTGGTGCGGATCCTGGCCGGGCAGGGACTGAAAAACGTCCGGCTGACCGGGGGAGAACCGCTCGTGCGTCCGCGGGTCGATCAGCTCGTGGCGCAGCTGCGCGCGATCCCTCAGATCCGTCATATCGCCCTGACCACGAACGGCGTGCTGCTGCATGAGCAGCTGCCGGCGCTGCAGGCTGCCGGCCTTTCGAGCGTGAACATCAGTCTGGACAGCCTGTGCGAGGACACGTTCCGGCGCATCACGGGAAAGGAAGACCTCGGGCGCGTGATGGAAGGGATCGACGCGGCGGTCGCAAGCGGACTGCCGACCAAGATCAACGCCGTGCCTCAGCTCGGATATAACGAAGACGAACTCGGCCGGCTGGCGGAGCTCGCGAAGGACCGCCCGGTCCAGGTGCGGTTCATCGAGATGATGCCGATCGGGAACGGCCGGCCCGCGGAAGGCCTGTCCACCGATGAAGTGCTGGAAAAGCTGCGCGCCCAGTGGCCGCAGATGCAGCCGACCGAGGATACGTTCGGGCAGGGACCGGCCCGTTATTACCGAATCCCGGGATGGCAGGGTGCCATCGGGTTCATCAGCGCGGTCCACGGGAAATTCTGCAGCAGCTGCAACCGGCTGCGCCTGACCAGCCAGGGCTTTCTGCGGCTGTGCCTGGCCAGCGAGGCCGGGGAGGACCTGCGCGGACCGCTGCGCGCGGGCGCGTCGGACGGGCAGCTGTGGGACGTGATGGCCGCCGCCATCGCCCGCAAGCCGAAGGAACACCATTTTCTGACCGTACAGGAAGAGCCCACGCAGGGCATGTACCGGATCGGAGGATAAAGGAGCGTCATGGGAAAGATCGTCGCGATCTGCGTAAGTGAAAAAAAAGGCACGCTGAAGACGCAGGTGCCGTCGGCCTGCCTGAAGGAGGACTGGGGCCTGGAGGGCGACGCCCATGCCGGCCGCTGGCACCGTCAGGTGAGCCTTTTGTCGGCGGATAAGATCGAAGCGTTCCGGGAAAAAGTCCCGGTCGAATACGGAGCGTTCGGGGAGAACCTGGTCGTGGAGGGCTTCGATCTCCGGAGCCTGCCGGTCGGGAGCCGCTTTGCGGTCGGACAGGCCGTGCTCGAGATGACGCAGATCGGCAAGGAATGTCATCAGGACTGCATGATCCGGCGCCAGACCGGGGACTGCATCATGCCCCGGGAGGGCGTGTTCGCGCGCGTGCTCACGGGCGGGGAGATCCATGTCGGAGATGAGATGACGCTGCTCGGCAAAGACCCGGACGCGCCGCTGCGCGCTGCCGTGATCACGCTGTCGGACAAGGGCAGCCGCGGCGAACGGGAAGACAAGAGCGGTCCGCTGATCACGAAGCTTTTGTCGGAAGCCGGCTACGCGGTGGAAGAGGAGATCCTGATCCCGGACGATGAAAAACGTCTGAGGGCGGAGCTGATCCGTCTGGCGGACGGGCGCCAGATGAACCTGATCCTGACGACCGGGGGCACGGGCTTTGCGCCGCGGGACATCACGCCGGAGGTCACGCTGTCCGTGGCCACCAAAAACGCGCCGGGCATCGCCGAGGCGATGCGCTGGTACAGTCTGCAGATCACGCCGCGGGCCATGCTCTCACGGGCGGCCAGCGTGCTGCGCGGACAGACGCTGATCGTGAACCTGCCGGGCAGCCCCAAGGCGGTGCAGGAGACCCTGACGTACATCCTGCCGGCTCTGGAGCACGGCGTCCGCCTCGCGATGGGAACGGTGGCAGACTGTGCGCGATAAGCGAAGCTCAAGCCTCAGCTGCTTGAGCAGACCGTGGAAAGCTTGCTTTCCAACGGCTGCGCAAGCAGCTGAGGTGCCTGAGCGAGCAACGCGAGCGAAGGAGCCCGGAGGGCTCTTGAGCTGAGCGGTATTTAATCTATATTATGAGGTCAGATCGGTCATGAGTGAGATCAAGGAAGTCTTTACAGCCCTGAAAGAGACCATGGAGCGCGGAGAGGACGCGATCCTGTGCACGGTCCTGTCGGCCAGCGGTTCCGTGCCGCGCCGGTCGGGAAGCCGGATGCTGGCGCTCGCGGACGGCCGGTGCGTGGGCACGGTCGGGGGCGGCTACGGCGAGGCCCTGACGCAGCAGCGCGCGGCGGATATGTTCCGGACCGGGAAACGGTTCGACACGCAGGAAGTGGAACTGGGCTTCGGAAAAAAGAACAGCGTCGGGATCTGCGGCGGGAATTTCCGCGTGATCCTGCAGCGCTTTGCGGCCTCCGAGCCGGCCGGCTCGCGCCTGGCCGACGCGGTGCTGACCTCGGTCGCGGAAAACAAGGCCTGCTGGCTGATCACGCGCCTGCCCGAAGGGCAGGAGAGCGCGGCCGCGGTCTATGCGGAGCCGGACGGCTTTCTGGGCGAACCGGTCTGCGATCCGGCGCGCCTGTCCGGCCTGCTGACCCGTACAGCCGCGTATGCGGAAGGGGAAGAGCCGCTGTACGCGGAGCCCCTCTGCGACGGAAGCTTCGTTTATATCTTCGGGGGCGGCCATGTCTCGCGCGAGGTGGTCCGCACGCTGTCCTATGTGGATTTCCGGACCGTCGTCTACGAGAACCGGCCGGAATTTGCCCTGCCGGAGCGCTTCCCCGACGCGCAGCGCGTGGTCCTCGGCGAGTATGAGGAGATCCGCTCCCATCTGACCATTACCGAACGGGACCTGTGCCTGATCATGACGCGCGGAGACGGGGACTATGCCTGCATGAAAGAACTGCTGGGCACGCCAGCCGGCCATATCGGCTGCATCGGCAGCCGCAAAAAGATCGCGTTCCTGAAGGCGGAGCTGAAAAAGGACGGCTTTTCCGAGGAGGAGATCGCGCGGATCCACAACCCGATCGGCCTGCCCATCGGGTCGGATACGCCGGCCGAGATCGCGGTCAGCGTGGCCGCGGAGCTGATCGCCCTGCGCGCGCAGAAGCGGGACGCGTAAGGGAAACAGAAGCGGCGGCCTTCGCCGGCCCGTCCGGCCGAAAAGCCGCCCGGAAGGAGAGGAGCCCGATGGGCCTTCGAAGGGAATTTGATATCCTGCCCGGGATCACGACCGTGATCGGGAGCGGCGGAAAGACCACCCTGTTGCGGATGCTCGGGGAGGAACTGGCCATGCGCCGCAAGCGTGTGATCCTGACTACGACCACGCACATCCTGCCGTTTGCCGGCATGCCCCAGATCAACGCTGCGAGCGGGGCGGAAGTGGAATGGGCGTTTGAGAACGGATACCTGATCTGCTGCGGGATCCCGCAGGGGGAGAACGGAAAGCTGGCCGCGCCCGGCGTTTCGATCGCCGAACTCGCGAAACACGCGGATTATGTGCTCGTGGAAGGGGACGGGTCCCGCCAGCTGCCGCTGAAGGCTCACGGGCCGCAGGAGCCGGTCATCCCGCCGGAAAGCGGTCAGGTGATCTGCGTCGTCGGGCTGTCCGGCATCGGCCGGCCCATCGCCGAGGTCTGCCACCGGCCGGAACTGTACGCATGGCTCGCCGGCGCGCGGGAAGAGGAAGACGTCACGCCGCAGATGGCCGCGCAGGTGCTCGAACGGGAGCACCTCGCCAGCGTCTATCTGCTCAACCAGGCCGATACGCCGGAGCGCGAGGCGGCCGGGGAACAGCTGGGCCGTCTGCTGCGCGGTACGGTCCATATCGGTTCGTTACAGAAAGGAAGCTGGAGATGCTTGTTGTGATTCGGGGAGCCGGCGATATCGCGTCCGGCATTGCGCTGCGTTTGTTCCGGGCCGGGATCCGGCTCGTGATGACCGATATCCCGCAGCCGACGGCTATCCGCCGCACGGTCTGCTTCTCGGAAGCCATCAAGTACGGGAAGATGGAGCTCGAAGGCGTGACGGCCCTGCGGGCGCAGACGCCCGATGAGGCGCGGAAGATCGCGGAAGACGGAAAGATCGCGGTCATGGCGGATCCGGAGGGCGCCTGCATCGGACCGCTGCGTCCGGACGCGGTCGTGGACGCGATCCTCGCGAAAAAGAACCTCGGGACGCGGATCGACATGGCGCCCGTCGTGGTGGCCGTGGGTCCCGGCTTTACGGCCGGAGAAGACTGCCACGCGGTCGTGGAGACGATGCGCGGCCACTATCTGGGCCGCGTGATCCATGAGGGCTCCGCGATGCCCAACACCGGCATTCCCGGCAACATCGGGGGCTATACGTCGGAGCGCGTGCTGCGCGCCCCCGCGGACGGGATCTTCCATCCGGTGCACCAGATCGGCGACCAGGTGAAGGCCGGCGAGGTGGCCGGCGAAGTGGACGGCGTGCCGATGCTCTGCACGATCGACGGGATCCTGCGCGGCATCCTCGAGGACGGCGTGCCGGTGTTTGCCGGCATGAAGTCGGGCGATATCGACCCGCGCTGCAAGCGGGAGCACTGCTACTGCAGCTCGGATAAGGCGCTGGCCGTCGGGGGCGGCGTCCTGGAAGCGGTCCTGCAGCTGACCGGAGCCCTGCGCTGACCGGGGGCGTTAAACCGCGGCGCGGCGGAGAGCTTGCGCGGCGCGGCCGGATGAAGTAAAATAGAAATACGGGCCGTGCCCGTCAAAGGAGCAGTTATTATGGCACAGTCAAATCGCAAACAGACCATGGAACGGCTGCAGAAGCGCACGTCCGGCAGCGCCCGGAAGCGTAGGGAACAGAATGCGCCGGAACAGGTACAGCGTCAGTACCTGTTCGGGGACCTGAGCTTTTTGTTCGCGCTGACGATCGCGTTCATCGTGATGGCGTACATAAACGGGCCCACGCTGGCCGCGATCTACGCCAATCCGGAGCGGAGCATCCTGCTGCGGGTCTTCATCGCCGCGGTGTTCCAGTTCGGCATGGCCGGCATGGCGGCTCTGTTCGTGATCTTCCACCGGTATGAGACGCTGGAGATGCACGGACTGACAAAGGAACGCGCGCTCGAATCGGTGGGCCTGTCGGTCTGCTGCTTCCTTCCGGTCCTTGCGGTCCGGCTGGTGCGCGGCGGCTTCTCGTATGAGCCGTTCAAATACGTCCCGCTGATGAAGGAGATCGGCGCGGCCGGGTCGCCCAACGCCGAGTTCGGCATGGCGCTCGTGTTCCTGGTGTGGGGCCTGATCCAGGGCTTTGCGTTTATCGTTTTTGCGGACAAGCTGGACCAGTGGAAGATCATGCGGACCCATAACCCGCTGCTGTCACCGAGCGCGCTGATCGTGTCGCTGATCTTCGTGCTGACGGTGTCGATCGGGCAGACGTCCGCAGCCGGCTGGCCCGAGCGCATCGCGGCGTTTTTGATGATGTACGGCCTGATCCTCGTCAAGAGGCGGACCGGGAGCGCGGCCGGGACCGTCGTGACGTTCCTGCTGCTCTGGAATATGATCTGATCTGAGAATACGATACGGAGGAGAGTAGACGATGAAAGTCCTGATGCTGAACGGAAGTCCTCATGTCAAGGGAAATACGGCCATCGCGCTCGCGGAGATGGAGAAGATCTTCGCGGCGGAGGGCTTTGAGGTCGAGACCGTGCAGGTGGGCACGCAGGTCATCGCCGGCTGCCGCGGCTGCGGCGCCTGCGGAAAGCTGGGCCGCTGCGTGATCAATGACCTGGTCAACGAGACCGCTCCGAAGCTGGAGGCCGCGGATATCGTGATCGTGGGATCGCCGGTGCATTACGCATCGGCCGGCGGGACCATCACGGCCTTTATGGACCGTCTGATGTACAGCACGCCGTTCGATAAGACCATGAAAGTCGGCGCGTCGGTGGCGGTGGCCCGCCGCGGCGGCCTGTCGGCCACGTTCGACCAGCTGAATAAGTATTTCACGATCTGCGGCATGCCGGTCGCGTCCAGCCAGTACTGGAACAGCGTGCACGGCGCGGCGCCCGGCGAGGCGCAGCAGGACGCCGAAGGTCTTCAGACCATGCGTGTGCTGGCCCGCAACGCGGCCTTCCTCGCGAAGAGCATCGCGCTCGGGAAGGAAGCCTTCGGCCTGCCCGAAAAGGAACCCTGGGCGCGGACCAATTTCGTCCGCTGAGAAGAATACGCGGGATCCGGCGCCCGGAAAGGTGGAAGCATGGCCTACCGCAGACTTCCGTTCGAACAGTATTTCATCAATACCAGTGAGGACTACAATCATACCGGACGGGTCACCTGGCCGGTCGCGTACACCGCGGTCTCCTATCCGTGCCATGATCTTATGGGGCGCCTTCTGAAGCTGCGCCACGCCGTCGACTACGAGATCCATTACGAGCCGGACCGGGACGTGATCCAGCTGAATTTTCAGCGCACGGTGGGCCGGTCGGACTGGTTCGCGAACGTCTTTGAGTTCTCGGACAAGTATTACGAT
>CACXFD010000174.1 GCA_902766845.1 uncultured Lachnospiraceae bacterium
CAAGACCATCACGTCGTATGACTGGGACGTTCTCTTCCAGATCTCGGATGCGGACGCCGCGGCCTTTGACGGGAAGAGCAGCGTCACGGTGCGCTTTCCGGACACCGGCATCCGTACAAGCGCCGGTTTCTCCACGTTCGTTGGCGCGGATGAAAAAGTATACGGCCGCCTGACACTGGATGATTATCTGGTACGCTACGCGGATCTTCGCTATACGGACATCGAACTGATCCCGGACACGCCGTCCGGACTGAAGATTCCGGTCTCCAGCATCGTGCACAAGGATTTCTACGTGATTCCCGTCTCATTCCTGGCAACGGGCGGAAACAGCAATGAGACCGGGTTCTACCGGGAAGTGTATGAGAACGGCCAGAGCAGCGTCGTGTTCGAAACGCCGTCCGTCTATTATCAGAACGATGAATTCGTCTTCGTGGAGAAGACCGCGTTTTCGGACGGAGACAACCTGGTGCGTCCCGATTCGACGGAGCAGTACAAGATCGGCCCCACCCAGTCGCTGACCGGTGTCTACAATGTGAGTCGTGGCTATGCCGTATTCCGGCATGTCGAAGTCCTGGCCCGCAATGAAGAATACGCGATCGTGGCGCAGGGCACCCGGTATGGCCTGTCCGCGAATGACCATATCGCCCTGGACGGACTGGCTCTGTCGGAGGATGAGATCATCTACTGAGGACGCGCGCCCGGTGCGGACTTTTGCACGGAATGTACTTACGTCCGGTGCGGACTTGCGCTTGGAGAGGGCTTTCATTCGGAGCGCACTTTCACCTGGAACGGACGGATTTTCAGTTGCATACGCCGGGAAGCTATAGTATAATAAAATAAATGCGGGCAGTCGTCCGCTGATGAGTTTGGAAGAATAAAACAAAGGCAGGAGAGCGGAAATGGCCGGAGTGATCGATAAGATTCTGGATTGGGTGCAGCTGTCGGACTCGGATGAGGATGACGAGGATCTCTACGAAGAAGAGATCGCGGAACAGATCGAGAAGCAGAATAAGGAAATCGAAAAAGAAGAGGAGCGCCGCCGGCCTGCCCGTCCTTCGCAGCCCCGCCGCACGCGGGAACGTGAGCGCGAGGAGGAGCCCGCGGAAGAGGAACGCCCTTCCGGCAAGGTATCCTTCTTCAGCAGCCGCAGTAATAATTCCAACGTGACGCAGATCCGGAACGCCAAGGGCATGGAGGTGTGCCTGATCCGTCCGACCACGGTGGAAGATGCCCGTGAGATCTCGGATACGCTGCTTTCCGGGCGGGCCGTCGTGATCAATCTCGAAGGCCTGCATGTGGAACTTGCGCAGCGCATCATCGACTTCACGTCGGGCGCCTGCTATTCCATTTCCGGAAACCTCCAGAAGATCTCCAATTATATCTTTATCGTAACGCCCCGCAACATCGAACTGTCCGGGGACTTCCAGGAATTCCTTTCCACCGGCGCCGGAATGAACATTTCCACGCTGGATCTGTCACTGTAATGACGGTTCAGGCAAATCCACAGATTCACAGGCTGGCTGATCTGGCCAGCCTTTCTTATACCCGCCGGATCCCCGCGGCGTCGGATTTTCTGACGCCGGCAGAGCAGGAGGACGCTGCCCGGTTCCTGCAGTCGGAAAAGAACGGCGTTCTGGCCGGCATGACTGCGGGACTGTGCGGCGGATATCCGGATACGGAACGAAAGTGCGTGATCTTCCTGCCATATGAGACCGGATCCGCAGAAGAAGCGGATACGCTGACGGAAACGTTCCGGTCCATGTTTTCGATGCTGCGCCTGGAGCCGGCTTCGGGCCGCTTTGCGCGGGAACTGTCGCACCGGGACTATCTCGGCGCCCTGATCCATACCGGGATCCGGCGCGAGAAACTGGGCGACCTGCTCGTGCGCGACCGGATCTGCCATCTGATCTGTGACCGAAAGATCGCCGCTTTTTTGCTTCAGGCGCCGCTGCAGGCCGCACACGAGGTGCTGCGCGTGAGCCTCGTCTCGTTTGAGGAGATGGACTGGAGCCCGGAGACGGAGCCGGTCAGCGGGAGCGTCGCTTCGCTCCGCATGGATGCGGTCGTCGCTCTTCTGGCCCGCATCCCGCGTTCACGCGCCGCTGAAAAGATCCATGCGGAAGAAGTCTTTGCGGGCGGCCGCGCTGTTTTATCTGCAGACGCGCCCGTAAAGGAGGGCCAGGTGATCAGCATTCGCGGAGTCGGAAAATTCCGGATCACGGATACCGGTCACGAGACGAAAAAAGGCCGGATCTATCTGCAGGCCAGGAAATATGTATAACGCGGCCGCGTCATGACCGACTGGCTGCTGCCGCACCGGAGCCGATGATGAACGACAAGACCTTTCGAACCGATACGAACGGGACCGAGCTTAAGCTGCGGGCTTGTGAAGACCGCGGCGGGACACGGCCTGAGCCTTTGTCCGTCGGACGATCTGACGGAGCTTCGTATGAGATCGTTTTTGCCGATGACTTCCGGGATCTGTCCGGCCGGCTTGCCGCGCTCGGATATGCCGGCCGGCGCATCGCGCTCGTAACGGACAGCCATGTGGCCCCGCTCTATGCGGACGCGGTCCGGGAAGCGCTCGGCGCTATGCCCTCTGATATCACACAGATCGTGCTCCCGGCCGGTGAGGAGAATAAGACACTGGAGAACGTGAGCCGGATCTACGAGGCTCTGTACCATGCCCGGTTCGACCGGAAGGATATCGTCCTCGCCCTCGGCGGCGGCGTGCCCGGTGATATGGCCGGCTTTGCGGCGGCCACGTATCTGCGCGGGATCGCCTGGGCCCAGATCCCGACCTCGCTGCTGGCGCAGGTCGATTCGAGCGTGGGCGGAAAGACCGGCGTCGATCTCGGCCGCGCCAAGAATCTGATCGGCGCGTTCCATGCGCCCCGTCTCGTCTATACGGCCCCGCGGATCCTGCACACCCTTTCCCCGCGTCATTTTTCCAACGGAATGGCTGAAGTCATCAAACACGGCCTGATATGTGACCGGGGGTTTGCGGACTGGCTGTCCGAAAACAAAGAAAAGATCCTGGACCGGGACCCGGCCGTGCTGGCCGCCATGGTCCGGCAAAGCTGCCGGATCAAGCGCGACATCGTGACCGAGGATCCGGAAGAGCAGGGGATCCGGTCTCTGCTGAATTTCGGACATACGCTCGGGCATGCGATCGAGACCTGTTCCGGCTTTTCCCTGCTGCACGGTGAATGTGTGGGACTCGGCATGCTGTGTGCGGCACGGATCGCCGCGGCACGCGGCACGTCGGATCCGGCGGCGGAAGAGTACGTCCGCCGGCTGCTGCAGGCATTTGGCCTGCCTGTGCGCATCGGGAACACGCTTGTTACGGCACAGGACGTTCTGAACGCGGTCCGTCTGGATAAAAAGCGCGACGGAGACTCGCTCTCGTTCATTTTGATCGATCAGATCGGCTCCGCCCGCATCGACCGGACCGTAACGGAAGATGAATTGACCGCGGCCCTGTCTTGCATCGGCATCCCCGGATAAACGGCGCCGCTTATGCGGCAAAGGATAGGCAAACACTATGGGAAAGACATTTTCAAAACAGAAGGGATGGGGGCTGGCCGCCGTCGTGCTGCTGATCCTCCTGGACCAGCTGACAAAGAGATGGGCTGCCGTGCGCCTGAAGACCGGCGGCCCGATCCGTCTCTGGCCGGGCGTGTTTGAATTATCGTACCTGGAGAACCGCGGCATGGCGTTCGGCCTGCTGCAGGGAGGCCGTGCGCTGTTTTTGATCATGACCGTGATCGTGGTCGCGCTCCTTCTCTATGTGTATCTGCGCATCAATCCAGCCCGGCGTTATCGGTGGCTGCGGCTGGCGATAGTCCTGCTGGCAGCCGGGGCGGTCGGGAATTTCATCGACCGCGCGCTGCAGGGCTATGTGGTGGATTTCCTGTATGTTTCCCTGATCGATTTTCCGATCTTCAACGTGGCGGACTGCTCTGTGACGGTCTCGGGCATCATGCTGATCCTGCTTTTGCTGTTCGTTTACCGCGATGCGGACCTTGCGGATGCGCTTCCCGGGCGGAAAAACGCGGCACGTTCCGCACAGGATCCTTCAAACGGGGGAGGGTCGCAGGCATGACGGAAGAGAAGATCGAGACGATCGAGATCACCGAAGAGACAGCCGGGGAGCGTATCGACCGGATCTTGGCTGAGTCCCTGTATGATCTGTCCCGTTCTTTTGTGCAGAAATGCCTGAAGGACGGAAAGGTCCTCGTGAACGGCCGGCCGGTCAAGGCCAGTTTCCGGCCGGAGATCGGGGATACGGCCGTCTTTACGGTCCCGCAGATCAAAGCGGCTCCGGCGCTTCCGGAAGATATCCCGCTGGACATCGTCTATGAAGACGATGACGTGATCCTGATCAACAAGCCGAAGGGGATGGTGGTCCATCCGGCCCCCGGCCACGCAGGAGGCACCCTGGTCAATGCGCTGCTGTTTCATTGCCGGGACAGCCTGTCGGGCATCAACGGCGTGCTGCGGCCCGGCATCGTCCACCGCATCGACCGGGACACGACCGGCCTGCTGATCGCCTGCAAGAACGACCGCGCCCACGTTTCCCTGGCCGAGCAGCTCAAGGAGCACAGCATCACGCGGGTGTACCGTGCGCTGGCAATCGGCCACCTGCCGCAGGCAGAGGGGACCGTGGACGCCCCGATCGGACGCAGTGAACGGGACCGGACCAAAATGGCCGTAGACGCGCGAAACGGCAAGCAGGCGATCACGCATTACCGTGTGCTGGAGGAGTTCCCCTCCTATACATTTCTGGAATGCCGGCTCGAGACCGGGCGGACACATCAGATACGCGTCCACATGGCTTCGATCGGCCACCCTCTGGCGGGAGACGAGGTGTACGGGGGCGGAAGAGTGCCGTTCGTGACGCAGGGACAGATGCTCCACGCGGCCGTGTTTGGGTTCACCCATCCCACGACGGGAGAGAGGATGACGTTCGAAGCGCCGCTGCCGACATATTTCGAAGAGATTGTGGTCAGGCTGAGACGTGAAAAATAGTTTACCATAATTTTATTATGTAAATCAATTTGGCAAATGATATCATCGCTTGTCTCCGGCTGACCTGCCGCTAACGATCAAACAGGCGATCAAACAGGGCTTCCCGACGATGTATCGGGAAGCCCTGCTTCTTGTTCTGTCTTTTCTTTGAGCTGTTGTTTGGTCTTTTGTTTGGTCTGTTTCCGGTCTTATTCTACCGTGACCGACTTGGCCAGGTTGCGGGGCTTGTCGACGTTCAGGCCCTTTTCCG
>CACXFD010000175.1 GCA_902766845.1 uncultured Lachnospiraceae bacterium
AGCGCAATGTGAACACCGTATTCCAGCGCTATGCGCTTTTCCCCCATCTGAATGTGTTTGAAAACGTGGCGTTCCCGCTTCGGGAAAAGCGCGTTCCCAAAGCGGAAATCGAAACGCGCGTCAACGACATGCTCAAGCTGGTGGCCCTCACCGGCTTTGAAAAGCGCAGCGTCACCAGTCTCTCCGGCGGACAGCAGCAGCGCGTGGCCATCGCCCGCACGCTGGCGCCCGAGCCGCAGGTGCTCTTCATGGACGAGCCCCTGTCCAACCTGGACGCGAAGCTCCGCCTGGAGATGCGCTACGAGCTGCAGCGCCTGCACGTGGAGACCGGCTCCACCTTCGTGTACGTGACCCACGACCAGATGGAGGCTATGACGCTGGCCACCCGCATCTGCCTGATCAACAACGGCGTCCTGCAGCAGTATGAGGCCCCGCTCACGGTCTACAACCGCCCCGAGAACCTGTTTGCCGCGGACTTTGTCGGCAACCCCGCCATCAACTTCGTGGACGCGAAGGGAGGCCAGCAGGGCGGCGCCGTGGAACTGACCATCCTGGACGGCCGACGGGCCCGCTTCATCTCGAACGAGCCGTTGGATCTGGAGGCCTGGTTCGCGGAGAGAGACCGTCTGGCAGCAGAAAAGGCGGAGGCGGAAAAGGCCCGCCTGCAGAAGAAGGGCGCGGTGGAGAAATCCAACAAGGACGAGGTCTTCCAGTACCACGTGCAGAAGGTGGAGGAGGAGGACTACAGCCTGCAGGATATGCCGGAGCTGACCAACGAGGACCTGGTGCTGGCCTTCCGTCCCGAGGCGATCGACCTCGCGGAGGAGGGCGCCGCGGGCGCGCTGGACGCCACCATCTACGGCGCCATGCCCACCGGCATGGAATCCACCTTAAAGCTCCGCGTGGGCGGCTTCCTGCTTACCGGCGTGGTCTTTGGCAGCACGGCCTATCAGATCGGCCAGAAGACCCGCATCGTTGTGAGCGGCACGGACGTCCTGCTGTTTGACAGAAAGAGCGGCAGACGCATCGCGGCCGGCCGCCTCGAGATCGAGTAAGGAGCATACCGCGCATGTGCGCAGAGAAAAGAAGAGAGACCGCTGCGGCCGGGGGAGAGCCTGGCCGCGGCCGCCGCAGACCGCTCCCGCCCGGGGCGGTCCGCGGCGTATTATTTGACTGCAACGGCACCATGGTCTTTGACGAGGCCTTTCACACGCAGGCCTGGAAGGTGTTCCTGCGGGAGAAGCTGGGCCATGACGTGGACGAGCGTGAGTTCCACACCTGGGTGCACGGCGTAAACGGCGACGTGACCGTGCGCCACTACCTGGGGGAGGAGCTGGAAGGGGAAAGGCTCCACGCGCTCATGGAGGAGAAGGAGGTCCTCTACCGGCGGCTGGCCCGGGAGAGCGGGGCCTTCGTTCTCGCGCCCGGCCTGGAGGCCTTCCTGGAGCTGCTCGCCTCGCGCGGGATCCCCGCCGCCATCGGCACGGCGGCCGCGGACGGGAACGTGCGCTTCTTCTTCGAGGAGCTTCCGCTCGCGCGCTGGTTCACGATGGACCGCGTCATCCACAACGACGGGACCTTCCCCGGAAAGCCCGCGCCGGACATCTATCTGCGCGGGGCGGCTGCCATCGGCGTGCCGATCGGGGAGTGCCTGCTCTTTGAGGACGCCGCTGCCGGCATCGAGGCAGGCCTTCGCGCCGGGGCCGGGAAGATCTGCGGCGTGGCCTCCATGCTGACGCCGGAGGAGCTCCTCTCCTGCGGCGCGGATGCGGCGGTATTCGATTACCGCGGCGCGGAGGCGCTGCTGTAGGGCGCCTCGGTCACATCGGTGGCCGCGGAAAGAAGAGCTTCTGCCGCGTCCGTTCATAAGTTGCGCGAAGAAGAGCAAATAATACGATCAGAGTAATAAGAACATCCGGCACGTCTGACAAAGATGCCTTTGCTTTGGCCTGGTGGTGAGTGTATGAAGAAAAGGTTTTTTCCCCTGCTTATGGTGTTGACTGTCTGTATGATCGTGAGTGCGTGCGGAGGTTATGGACCTGTCGGGCAGGAGCATTCAGACATGGCCGAATTACCCGAATCCGTCAGTCAGATCGTCGTGGAGCAGGAAACGGACCCCAATGGAGTTGCATTGGAACGCCTTCCGTTTGCCGGAACCGATGGAGCAGTGAAGATCGCAGGCGGAATGCGGCTGCCGGAAGGGGAAGAAAACGGACTACACTTTCTGTCCGGGGCGGATGATCTTCGAAAAATGCTGGAATGCAGAGGGGATACGGATACAGTAATCCTTGATGTGGACGGCGATGTGTTTTTTGAGAGCGTTGATACCGAAGAGTTCCTTTCGGCTTTCGGCAGTGAACTGTTTTCATCGGGGGATATTCTGGCGGCCCATATTCAGCTTCCGAGTTTTCCGCTGCTTTTGCGCATCGTTTCCCTGAAGAAAACGGATCATGTTCTGGAGATCATGTATTCGCTGCACAAGGGCTCGGAACCGCTGGGACCGCAGGAAACCGACTGGACGGTATTGCTGAAGGTGCCGGCAGGTCAAGGCAACGGAATTGACCGGGTTGACTGGACCCTGTCAAGCGCAGCGGACTCAGATGAGTTTTCCTGTCATGCGAGGATGGTCGTTTTTGAAAATGAAATGCCGTCATGGATCAGCAGTACAGGTTTTATCGAGTTTAATGAACGGTGCGCTGTTGTGAATTCATGGGAAGAACTAAAGAGCGAGTGGACCGTTTCCGAAGGCCGGACGGAGCCGGAGGCCAACGGCGGGCGGGTAAGCGAACAGACGGTGCTCAAGGAAATGGATGTTGAATCGGAGTACGGTGTATACAACCATATGACCGTCAATTCGTTTCTGGAAGGATACGAAAAAGACCTGTTCGAAACCGACAGCCTGTACGTGATTTATTTTTGGGTCGATCGTTACGATTGCTACGCAGTACCATCGGCTGTGTTGACAGGAAACCAGCTGCAGGTTGCTCTGGAGGAAACCGTGAGAGGGGGATCCGACGCGAACTCTCCGGCTGCCATACTGGTCGAAGTGCCAAAACAAACCGCAGACAGTATCCAAAGCGTGAGGTTACATTGGAGCGAGAGTTTTGCAAGGCTCTATCCAATCCATGAACAGAACAGCGAGGAGGGACATACAAAAGATATAAGCGATCAAACGTCAAGTATGAATTGAGGTTTTTTCCTGGAGATTCCGATTTGGCTTAAGCGAGATTGAATGATGAAATACCAAAACCGCAGCCCCGAGAGGGCTGCGGTTTTTTATTGCATGTGCAAAGACTGCACATACGTGCAGACAGAAAGGTGCATTTTTCCGGTGAGGCCTTATCCGACCTTCTCGGCGAAATCCGCGAGCGCCTCGGAGATCTTGATCTGCTGCGGGCAGACCGCTTCGCAGCTGCGGCAGCCGAGGCAGGCCTGCGGCTGTTTCTCCTCCGGCAGGGCCATCAGCGCCATCGGCGCAATGAAGCCGCCCCCGGTGTAGAGGTGCTCGTTATACAGCGAGAGCAGGTGCGGGATGTCCAGCTCCATCGGGCAATGACTCACGCAGTAGTGGCAGGCTGTACAGGGGACCGTGTTGATCTGCAGCATGCGGTCCGCGATCTCAAGCAGCACCTTCTGCTCCTCTTCGGACAGCGGCTTATCCTCGGCAAAAGTCGCGAGGTTCTTTTCGAGCTGCTCCTGGTTGGACATGCCGGAGAGGATCACGGTCACGCCGGGCTGGGCCGTCAGGAAACGGAAGGCCCACGCGGCGATCTCCTCGTCCGGACGCATCGCCTTCAGCGCCGCTTCATCCTGCGGCTCCAGATGCGCCAGGCGTCCGCCGCGCAGCGGCTCCATGACCCAGACCGGGATGCCGTACTGAGCCAGCAGCTCCACTTTTTTCTTTCCGTCCTGGAAGGTCCAGTCCAGATAGTTGAGCTGGAGCTGGCAGAATTCCATGTCCTTCCCGCGCTCTTCGAGAAAACGCTTCAGGACTTCGTAGCTGCCGTGGCACGAAAAGCCCAGATGCGTGATGCGGCCGGCCTTTTTCTGCTCCAGCAGGTAGTCGTGGATCCCGTAGGCCGGGTCCCGATACGCGTCGATGTTCATCTCGCAGACGTTGTGGTAGAGATAGAAATCAAAGTGATCGTACCCGGTGCGGCGCTGCTGCTCCTCAAAGATCTCACGGACTTTGGGCATGTTGGACAGGTCATAGCCCGGGAACTTGGTCGCGAAATAATAGCTGTCACGCGGATACTTCGAGAGACAGCGCGCGACGACCTCTTCGGAATGCTCCCCGTGGTAGCCCCACGCGGAATCGAAATAGTTGATTCCGGCTTCGATCGCGGTGTCCACCATGCGCCGGGTGGCGGGCTCGTCGATCCGCGCGTCGTCCCCGTCGATCACAGGCAGACGCATGGCGCCGAAGCCGAGGGCAGACAGTTTCAGGTCCTGGAAGGTGCGGTAGATCATGGATCGTTCTCCTTTCGGGTGTGGATGGGCATGTATTTACGGGATAAGTTCTTTGCCCGGGTCCAGTTTTTTCATCAGCAGGTAACAGCCGACGGCGATGCCGATGCCGCCGGGGATATCGATCACGTAATGCTGTTTGGTGAAGACCGTGGACAGACAGATCAGCACGGTCATGATCAGCGAATAGGCCCGGAAGCCCTTCGAGATCTCTTTCCGGCCGCGCACGCCCAGATAGCAGTAGGCGCTGATCAGGCAGTGATAGGACGGGAACAGGTTGAACGCGTAGCGTCCGCCGTCCGCCCCGTAGATCACGCGCAGCAGCGCCGGGAACACGCCGGGCTGCATGGCGGCTTCCATCAGGTGCTCGGCTTCCCGGTCCATGTAGGTGGGCAGGAACACGAAGAACAGAAAGCCGATCACGTACGCGAGGGACAGGCCGAGGATGTAATTCTTGAAATGCTTTTTCCCGGTCAGCGAGACCGCGATGGGCCCGCAGATCCAGAATACGTAGGAAAACAGGTAGATGACCGCGAAGACCGGCACGATCGGGATCCGGTCATCCAGGAACGGGATCTTGCACGGAAACGCGTAGGAGATGGTGCCGAGCACGCGGCTCAGCAGATCACCGAGACGGTACATTCCGTACTGCAGCGCAAAGTAAACGATGCCGAAAACGTAGCCCCAGCGGGGGATGCGGCGGATCTTTTCGAGAAACTGCTTCATGGGACACCTCGAAAGACGGCGGCCGAAAGACCGGAGAGGGAAAACGGGATACTTCTGAAAACAGTATAGCATAAATCGGCCGTGTCAGTCCAGAAGCGGCGCCAGGATCCGCTCCAGCTCCTGTGCGAAGGCCTCCAGACCGATCCGGTCTTCCTCCGAAAAGCGGGCCGGAATCGGGCTGTCGATGTCCAGGACGCCGATGACGCGGCGCGGCGCCGCGTGCAGCGGGATCACGATCTCCGAGCGCGACGCGCTGTCACAGGCGATGTGTCCCGGGAACGCGTGCACGTCCGGGACCAGCTGGGTCCGGTCGAGGGCCGCGGCCGTGCCGCAGACGCCCCGGCCCAGCGGGATCCGCACGCAGGCAGGCTTTCCCTGAAACGCGCCCAGCAGGAGCTCGTCCGGGGCGTCGGCCTTCGCGGCCACCGCCGCGCCGGACAGGCGCGGGCAGCTGCGCAGGAAATAGAAGCCGGCCCAGTTGATCTGCTCCAGGCTGTCCCAGAGCAGGGCCGACGCGTTCGCCAGATCCGTCAGGGGGCTGTCCACGCCCTCGCTGAGCGCGGTCAGCTGGGCGGTCATCATCGCATAATCTGTCATGAAAGTGCCTCCGGTCTGTTCTGATCCGCGGCCTGCGGCCGCGGTCTGCCGTCTGCCGTATGATCCGCGGTCCTCGGTTGTATCGCGGCCTGCGGCCGCGGTCTATTCTTCTCTGTTCTTGTGCTCGTAGTCTTCGTCGTCCTTGCGCTTGCGCAGGGCCACCTCGGACTGCAGGAGCGAGGCGCGGGTCACCGCGCCGCGGCCAAAGCGCGTGCGGATGTCGTCGATGGCCGCGTCCAGCTTCTCGAGGCGTTCATGGCGGCCGTTGTCGAACAGGTCGAACTGGTGGTAGTCGTCTTCATCGTCCAGCTGGCCCGCGGACATGCCGATCAGGCGGATCGGCGTGCGGCCGTCCCAGGCCGCGTCAAAGAGCCGGCAGGCTTCGCGGAACAGCTCCTCCGTGACGTCGGTCGGCGAGGACAGGCGCGCCTGCTTGGACCGGCGCGAAAAATCCGCGAAGGTCATGTAGGCCGACACCGTATGGGCCTTGTCCCCGTGGCGCCGCAGCCGTGCCGCCACGCGTTCGGTCAGCGAGAGCAGGATGTTGTGCGCGGTCTCGGTGTCCGTGACGTCCTGCGCGAGCGTGACCTCGTGGCTGGCCGCGCGGCTGTCCGGCACGTGGAACCAGTCGGAAGAGTCGATCCCGTTCGCATAGTTATGAAGGGTCCGGCCGTGCTTGCCGAGGTGGCGCACCAGGATAGCCTCGTCGCACTGCGCGACATCGCCGATGGTCCGCAGGCCCAGCGCGTTCAGCCGCTCCGCCGTGGAGCTGCCGCAGAAGAGCAGGTCGCGCACCGGCAGCGGCCACATCTTGGCCGGGACCTCGTCGGGCCAGAGCGTGTGGACGCGGTCGGGCTTCTGAAAATCGCTGGCCATCTTCGCGAGCATGCGGTTCTCGGAGATGCCCACGTTCACGGTGAAGCCGAGCTCGTCCCGGATGGTCTCGCGGATGATGTCCGCGGCCTGCAGCGGACTGCCGTAGAGCAGGTCCGTGCCGGTCATGTCGAGGAAGGCCTCGTCGATCGAGAACGGCTCCACGGTCGGCGCGTAGCGCCGCAGGATCTCCATGAACGCGTCGCTCATGCGGATGTACAGGTCATAGTCGCCCGGCACGATCACGAGGTTCGGGCACTTTTTGACCGCGGCCGCGACCGGCTCCCCGGTCACGATGCCGAAGGCCTTGGCCGGGACGGACTTCGCGAGGACGATGCCGTGGCGCCGCGACTGATCCCCGCCCACGATGGCCGGAATCAGGCGCAGATCCGACTGCCCGTCGCGGATCCGGCGCACGGATTCCCACGACAGGAAGGCGGAATTCACGTCGATATGAAAGATCACGCGGCGCGGCGATGCCATACGAAGCTCCTCCTGCGGCCGGCCGGGGCGTGCCGGACGGACAATTGACTGAA
Source organism: uncultured Lachnospiraceae bacterium (assembly GCA_902766845.1). Lineage (GTDB taxonomy): Bacteria > Bacillota > Clostridia > Lachnospirales > Lachnospiraceae > RUG11204. The sequence goes on from CACXFD010000175.1 coordinate 7,200, forward strand.
AACAACAGGCCTCTTGGCCGGCCCGGTTCCGAATCCGTGCGAAGCCGTGCACTGAGCTCCGGAGACCGGCTGATCTCATTATAAAAACCGAAGCCGCGTCCGTCAAGGCGGGCCGGAACGTGTCCGATGACTAAGATCGGACAATCCGCAGATCTTAGTCATATGCCGCCGCCGGGCTCCGTCAGGGATGTGTCGGGAAAGATTAAGAATAGCGTAAGGACTTTTCGTAGTTGCTGTGTTATACTGTCAGCAGGACGGCAAAGGGTCTTGTTCGGCCGTCCGGGAAAAAGATCGGCCGGGCCGTGCAGCGCACGGGCCGGAAACTTTTTGCGAAAGATCAGAAGACCCGGAAGAAGAGGTAGAGACATGAAGAAATGGGCACTGCTGTTGGCGGCGGTACTGCTTCTCGGATCGCTCGCGGGCTGTCGGAAGGCCGCGGAGGGAGAGGTCGGCGTGCAGTCGGTCGCGGATATCTGCGGACTCGGCGGCGTCGGTCTGGTGGACCGGTTTGCGGGCGTCGTCGCGTCGCGCGGGGAAGTGGAGATCAAGAAGGAAGCGGAGAAGAACGTCGCGCAGCTGCTGGTGAAGGAAGGGGACGCGGTCAAGGCCGGCCAGGTCCTGTTCACCTATGAGCAGGCGCAGGCGGAACTGGATCTGGAGAAGGGCAAGCTGGAGCTGGAACAGATGAAGGCCACGCTCGAGCAGACCCGGCAGCAGAAGGCCCAGCTCGAAAAGGACAGCAAAAACGCGTCCGCGGACCAGAAGCTCCAGTACCTGCTGGAGATCCAGCAGGCCGACGCCACGATCCGCGAGACCGAATACAACCTGAAGGCCAAGGAGAAAGAGATCGAGAAGCTGGCTGCGCAGCTCGAGAACCTGGACGTGGTCTCCGAGGTGGACGGCACCGTGACCGCGCTGAACGAGAACGGCGGATTTGACAACTACGGCAATGAGAAGCCGTATATCGTGATCACCGAGACCGGGAACCGCCGCGTCAAGGGCTACATCAACGAGATGAACGTGAGCTCGCTCAATCCGGGCATGGAGGTGCTGATTCGCTCGCGCCGGGACGATACGGTCTGGCACGGCCACGTGGACCACATCGATTTCGACAGCGTCCAGTCGAACAACCAGGATATGTACTATCCGGGCGGCGGCCAGGACGATACCTCGTCCTCCAGCAAGTACCCGTTCTACGTGGAGCTGGACGGCGACGAGGGCCTGCTGCTGGGCCAGCACGTCTATATCGAGCCGGACTACGGCCAGACCGAGCAGGAAGCCGAAAAGCTGAACCTGCCCGCCTACTTCGTGATGGAGCCGGAAGGGGCCAGCCCGTACGTCTGGGCCCGCGGCAAGAATGAGAAGCTCGAAAAGCGCAAGGTGCAGATCGGGGAACTGGATCCGGACATGCAGACCTATGAGATCCTGTCCGGCCTGACCGCGGAGGATTACATCGCGTTTCCGGCGGAGGATCTCAAGGAAGGCATGACCTGCGTGGAAGGCGGCTATGTGGACGTGCCGGAGGACCCGAACATGGGGTTTGAAGGCGGGGAAGGCGTGATGCCCGGCTTCGAAGGCGGCGAAGGCATGCCGATGCCGGAAGGCTTCGAAGGCGGTGACGAGGGCATGATGCCCGGCTTCGACGGTGAGGATGGCATGCCGGCAGAAGACGGCGAGGGCATGGAGATGCCCGCCCCGGGCGGAGACGTCGTGATGGCCCCCGAAGGGGCCGTGGTCCCGGGGGAAGGCGCCGCGCAGGAGGCCGGACCGGAAGGAGCGGGGAACTGACATGATCTTACAAATGCGGGATATCTGCAAGGATTACCCGATGGGCAAGACCATGAACCGGGTGCTCCACAACGTCAACCTGGACGTGGAGGAAGGGGAGTACCTGGCCATCATGGGACCGTCCGGCTCCGGCAAGAGCACGCTGATGAACCTGATCGGCTGCCTGGACGTGCCCACCTCGGGCGAATATCATTTCGGAGATAAAGACATCATGAAGTGTTCGGAGAACGTGCTCGCGGATCTCCGGAACAAACAGATCGGCTTCGTGTTCCAGTCCTTCCATCTGCTGCCGAAGCTGAACGCGCTGGACAACGTGGCCCTGCCGCTGCTGTACGGCGGCGTGAAGAAGGCGGAGCGGCGCGAGCGCGCGGCCGAGGCGCTGCGGACCGTGGGCCTCGAGGACCGCATGGAGTATCGTCCGGACCAGCTCTCGGGCGGCCAGTGCCAGCGCGTCGCGATCGCGCGGGCCATCGTGGGCAAGCCCAAGCTGCTGCTTGCGGACGAGCCGACCGGCGCCCTCGATTCTTCGTCGGGCCGCGCGGTCATGGAGCTGTTCGCGCAGCTGCACGAGGCCGGTTCCACGATCCTGATGATCACGCACGACCGCGACATCGCCGGCTATGCGCAGACCGTCAAGTACATCCGTGACGGCGTCCTGTCGGGAGGTGACGAGGCATGAGCAAGGGAGTCAAACGCGCGCTGTCCGTGATCGTGATCCTGGCCCTTCTGGTCGGCGCGGTCTGGGGCGGCCTCGTGCTGTACCGCAATTCACAGCGCAAGCCGGTCAAGGTATTTGAAGCGCAGAATTTCGCGATGACGGATTTCTGGGAGGATCAGTCCCAGGCGGCCGGTATGGTCCGGACCGAGGGCATCCAGTCCGTGTCGCTCTCCACGGCCAGCACCGTGACCGAGATCTTTGTCACGGAGGGCCAGGAAGTCAAGCAGGGCGATCCGCTCCTGTCCTTTGATACCACGCTCTCGCAGCTGGAAGTCGAAAAAG